>NZ_JBFODS010000016.1:0-92972 GCF_040908445.1 Aeromonas sp. R10-2
GGTTCTTCGCGGGATCTTGGGGAAGTGGAAGTTGACAGACAGGGTGCTGGTAAACTGGCTGTCTCCAAACACACCACCACCATCACCCTGCTGTCGCCGTGCATCATATTGATATTGCCTCCTTCTGGCCAGGTTATACCGTCATCGCCCAAGCGCTTTCTGCCAACCATCACACCCTGTTTACCCTTGAGCCTCGCGCCGACCTGTTGCCCCGTTGTCGCCGATGCCTGCAACCCACGCCATTGATCCACGACCAACGTATCCGCCGGGTGCGTGAGCGAGACCTATTTGACCGACAAGTCTGGTTACAACTGCCTGTTCGCCGCGTCGACTGTCTGCGCTGTGGTCGCGTCAGTGAACATATCGACTGGCTCCCCTCTGGCTCCCGCCTCACCCGGCGCATGCAGTGCTGGATTGAAGCGCTCGTTCAGTACCTCCCCATCCGCCATGTCAGCCAGCTCACCGGGGTCGGTTGGCACACCATCAAGGAGATCGACAAGCGCCGTTTGCAGACCAGTGTGGGCACCATCGAACTTGGGGAGGTGCGGCGGCTGGTGATGGATGAGTTTGCCCTGCACAAGGGACACCGCTATGCCACCGTGATCATGGATGCCGAGCGAATCCGCGTCCTGTGGGTGGGGCACGGCAACAGCCGGGCCGCTATCCGTCCCTTCTTCGAGCAGCTCGGCGAGCGATGCCAGCAGATTGAAGCGGTGGCGATGGACATGAACACGGCGTTCGACCTGGAGGTGAAGCAACACTGCCCGCAGGCGGAGGTGGTCTACGACCTGTTCCACGTGGTGGCTCGCTATGGCCGAGAGGTGGTGGACCGGGTGCGAGTGGAGCAGGCGAATGCACTGAAAAGCGATAAACCGGCGCGAAAAGTGGTCAAAAGTGCGCGTTGGTTGCTGCTACGTAATCGGGCGAAGTTGAGTGAAAAACAGGATGTGAAGTTGCAGGAGCTGTTGGCGGCGAATCAACCGCTGGCGATGGTGTACGTGCTGAAAGAGGGGTTGAAGGGCATCTGGTATGCGCCGAGCGTGTGGGAAGGATGGCGACGATGGCGGAGCTGGATGCGGCAGGTGAAGGAAAGCGGGCTAGCGCCGCTGCAACGATTTGGTCGAAATTTATCGAAATATATGCGGGGGATCCTGGCGAGTGCAAACTACCCGATGCACACGAGTGTGCTGGAAGGGGTGAACAACAAGATCAAAGTGATAAAGCGCATGGCATATGGATTTAGGGACTCAGAATACTTTTTTCTGAAAATCAAGGCGGCCTTCCCCGGAAAGCCGCGATGAACCTTTTTTCATCCCTTCTATACCTTGAACTGCCCCACCAGCTGCTGCTGTTTATCCGCCAGCGCAGATAGCTCGCGACCATTTTCGGCGGAGGTCGCCGCCTCGGCCCGGATGGTATGGCTCACATCGCGAATGTTGCTGACGTTGCGGTTGATCTCATCCGCCACCCGGCTCTGCTCCTGCGCCGCCCGGGCAATCTGCTCGTTCATCTGATGGATGGTGGAGACCGACTGGATAATCTGCTCCAGCACCTGCACCGAGAGATCCACCTTGGCGAGCGTCTCGTCAGCCTGTCCATGACCATCGCGGATCGCCTTGACCACGGCGCCGGTACCGGATTGCAGTTGGCTGATCAGGGTCTGGATCTCGACGATGGCATTCTGGGTGCGACCGGCCAGATTGCGCACCTCATCGGCCACCACGGCAAAGCCACGGCCCTGCTCACCGGCACGCGCCGCTTCAATAGCCGCATTCAGCGCCAGCAAGTTGGTCTGCTCGGCAATTCCCTGGATCACGGTGAGAATATCGTTGATGTTGTCGCTGTTGGCGGAGAGTCGCTCCACCACCGGCTGGGCATCGTTGATGATGGTCATCAGCTTGCGCATCGCCTCCTGGGTGTCGGCAACGACATATTTGCCCTCTTGCGCCGCGGCATCAGTGGTGTTGGCAGCCGCCACCGCCGAGCCGGCATTACCGGAGACCTGCAACGCCGTGGCGCTCAGCTCTTCAAATGCCGTCGCCACCAGATCGATCTCCTGATACTGGGCCTGCATGCCACTGCTGGTGCGCTCGGCCACCTGCGCGGCTCGCTCGGCACTGTTGCGCGTACCGGAGACGGTATCAATCACCTGACTGATGGTGGATTGCAACTTGTTGAGGAAGCTGTTGAACCACTTGGCCAGCTCGCCGATCTCGTCTTGCCGCTGGATCTCGATACGCTGGGTCAAATCCCCCTCACCACTGGCGATATCCTTGAGGCGGGCAACTACAGCGCGGATGGGCGCCACAATCTGGCGCGCCATCAACCAGATAAAACTCAGGGCCACCAGCGAGATCAGCACCCCGATCGACAGTTGCGAGACCACGCTGCGATTGGCCTCACTGGCCAGCTCATCTTGCAGTTGCTGGGCCGATGCCAGCACTACGGCCCGTGGCAATTCAATGTAGATGCCCCATTTACGGTCGGTGCCACGCATGGATACCGGGACAAAGGTCTGCAACAAGGTGCCATCGCTGCTCCAGCGAGTCAGCTCCTGCCCCTGACTGAGCCAGCCTTTCAGCTCGCTGGCCAGCCCCTGATACTTCTGATCCAACCCGCGCCCCATGGTCACATCGAACTCATCGGCTCCCGCCACGCGCCCCTCGTGGCTAACCAGCAAGATTCTGCCCTTGCCGTCATAGAGCTCTTTGTCCATGGTACTGACCAGACTCTGCAAAGTGGCCAGCGAGATATCGACCCCGACCATCCCCAGCAAGGTCTCCTGCTCCAGTAGTGGGACCGTCACCGAGGTCATCAATATCTGTTTATCGCCCACATCGTCCAGATAGGGCTCCAGCAGGCAGAGGGCACGGGTGCGAATACTGCAGCGATACCACTCGTTTTCGATTCCACCAGCCTCGGTCGGGCTCTCATCGGCCAGTACATCCTCATTCTGCACGTCCGGCTCAATCTTGCCGTTGTCATAGGCCCAGTAACTGGAAAAACGCCCCTTGTCGTTGGAACCCAGCGCCGTTGAGCCCTGATAGTTGCTGTCTTCCCCATCCAGCTGATCAGGCTCGAACACGGCGTAGACACCAAGCAGATTGGTCGATGAGGCAACGGCATCGTGCAGTTGCTGATTGACGGCGCTGCGCAGCGCCTCCGAATGGACAAAGTTCTCGGCCGCATTCTTGCGCTGGAACAACACGCTCTCCGCCAGCAAACTGGCGCGGAAATAGGCCTCATCGAGATAGCTGGTCACCTTGGCCGCCTGCTCCGAGCCCATCGCCTTCATCCAGTTCTCGGCCGACTGCTGCGCCTCATGCATGGTGGCTTGCCGCACCTGCTGTTGCATCTTGTTCGCGTTGTAAATCGAAGAGGCAACCAGAGCGGCGGCTGTCACCAACAGACAGCAACCGGCGATCAGGGTAATCCGACCCTGGACAGAAAGAGCGCTCATGCCAATATTCCTACGTCATACAGATATGGATAGATTATCGACTTTATAAACAAAAAATTAACTCTCTCACAGCAAATCCAGCGAGAGTTGATTAACTTCACCCTCTTTTGGCAAACCCACCACCAAGCCCAGCAGGCGAACCGAACGCCCTTGCGCCCGCTGTAGCCCCTCTTTGAGCAGGGGAACAAACAAGGCTGGCTGATAGCCACCCTGACTGCGATAGACAGTGGTCTGGTGGAAATCGGCAAACTTGAGCTTGATTCCTTGCCCCATCACCTGCTCGGCAGGGCACGCCAGCTGAAATCGCCGCTCAAGCTCCGGCAGCAGTTGCTGCAATACCGTCAAACAGGCGGGTTCGTCACAAACATCGCTCGCCAGGGTGGTCTCCACCCCGATGGTTTTGCGGATCCGGTGCGCCTGCACCGGCTGTTCATCCAGCCCCCAGATCCGGGTCGTCAGCATCTCCCCCAGCTTGCCAAAACGGCTGCACAGCTCTTGTGCCGACAAGGCCCGCGCATCCTCACAGGTGTAGAGCCCCTGAGCCTCCAGCCGCTCGGCAGTCTTGCGCCCCACCCCGGGCAGTTTGCCGAGGGGCAACTGGCAAACAAATTCGGCCACTTCGTCGGGACGAATGACAAACAGACCATCAGGCTTGCGCTGCTCCGAGGCGAGCTTGGCGAGAAACTTGTTGGGTGCCACTCCGGCCGAGGCGGTCAACCCCAGTTCGGTGACAATGGCTTGCCGGATCTCTTGCGCCATCAGGGTGGCGCTACCGCCACAACAGCGACTGTGGGTCACGTCGAGGTAAGCCTCGTCCAGTGACAGCGGTTCAACCTGATCGGTATAGCGCAGGAAAATTGCCCTGAGCTGACGGGAGATATCCTTGTATACCGCCATTCGCCCAGGGATCAGTACCAGCGGCGGGCAGAGTTTTTTCGCCAGTGCGCTCGGCATGGCGGAGCGCACCCCGAACCGGCGCGCCACATAGTTGCAGGTCGAGATGACGCCGCGCCGCTCGGAGGCCCCACCGATGGCGAGCGGCACCTCCCGCAACGCCGGATTGTCCCGCATCTCCACCGCGGCAAAAAAGCAGTCCATGTCGATATGGATGATCTTGCGCATACCACTGTATAAATAAACAGACATGGCATCATCTTACCCCAAGGATAACCGCAGCTCTATCTCTCTCGTTGCGGCTAAAATAGTAGACTCCAAGGAGACCTTTACCACCACAATGACAAGGAGCGTTCGGGATGAAATATCTTTGGCTGGGACTCTGTTTGCTGCCGTTGACCGGCATCGGCAAGAACAACCCGACGGCAGAGTGCCGCTGGTTGTACGACCGGATTGAGATACTGGAACAGGCCATCAAGAAAGGAGACACGCTCGGCACAGAACAAGAGTTGTCACGCTGGCGTGAAGAGTTTCGCAAGAAGAAGTGCAAACAGTACGACTACTGAGCCGGACAAGATGGCGTGACCTACAACGGCAGATAACAAACGGGCCCCGATCAAGATGACCGGGGCCCGTTTTTCAAAGCATGGCCAGCTGGATTGAGCAACAGAGTGCGCTCAAGGCAGCACCATAGGGCCAGCGACAGTGGCCGCCACTTCATCCCCACGCAGCACCCGGACCAGTTCAAGCGCAAACTCGATGGCGCTGCCCGGCCCCTGACTGGTGATAAGGCGATGAGCCTCATCTCTGACTACCCGCTCATGTGACAGCTGCGATGTCGGTAGTCGGGGCTGAAAGCCGGGATGACAGGTGACGATGGCACCATCCAGCAGAGCGTGAGGTTGCAACACCAACACAGGGGCGGCGCAGATGGCAGCGCGCCAGCGGCCAAGAGCGGCCTGCTCTTTGAGCAGATCAATGGCCAGCGGGGTATCGCGGATCACTTCGCTGCCGGGCAAGCCGCCGGGTACCACGATGGCTTCAAAATCCCGACGGGTCAGTTCGTCGATATGACAATCGGCCACCAGCTGTACCCCGCGCGATGCCTTCACCTGCCGGGATCCAGTTGGGCAACAAGAGGCCAGCACCACCTCGATGCTGGCGCGCACCAGGGTATCGACAATGGCGACCGTCTCTATCTCTTCCGACCCGGGGGCCACCAGCACCAGTACACTCACGTTCGCCTCCTTGCTGCTTGCTCTGCCATGTAAAAGATCAGACGGCCTGGCTCTTCTCTTTGATCGCCTGATAGAGACCCTGATTGACCGGTACGGCAATGCCATGCCGGGCAGCCTTGGCCAACAGGAAGCCGGTGATGGCCTCAATCTCGGTCTCGCGTCCCAGCTCCATATCCTGATGCATGGAGGAGTAATTGTCAGCGGTCAGTTCTACCACTGTCATCACCCGACGCTGCAACTCTTCGGCCGTGGTTGCAATCCCTTCGGCACACATCACATCCGCCACTTCCACGCAGATTTGCTGCAGGGCATCGGCAAAACGGGGACCAGCCAGCTCGCCATTTTTCAGCTTGTAGAGAGCCGTCAGGGGATTGATGGCACAGTTGATAGCCAGCTTTTGCCACTGGCGCGTCAATACCTGCTCATCCCAACCAGCCTGACCCAGTGCCAGCGCCAGCTCGTCCGCGAGCGCAGCATGGGCCTTGGCGGCGTCGTTGATCGGGCCAAGCCAGGTTTCACCCTTGCCAGTATGACGGAAGACAAAATGGCCGCACTGCATGGCGCCATGGCTGGTGACACCGGCAATCACCGGATTGTTCGGGAACATCTCGACCACCTGCTCGGCAATGCCCATCCCGTTGTGCAGCAAGACGATCGGCACACCGGCATCCAGCTTACCCACCAGCGGCGTCAGTGCGGCAATCACCTGACTGGCCTTGGTCATCACCAGCAGACGCTGGATCTTGCCGGGTTTGCTGACAAACCCGCGCTCGATATTGAGCAGCTGGACATGCCCCTCCAGCGAGGTGAAATCGATCCCCGGATGGAGCGTGGACTTATGATGTTCACGCAACAAGACACGGGTAGATTGACCACTCTGGGTCAGCAGGGAGGCAAAAACGCCGCCGAGGGCGCCACAACCCAACAGTGACCACTTCGGAGTAACGGGTGGAATAACGGGCTGTCGGGAATTTTTTAATCCGCTTGGCATGGTGTGACTCTGTCAGGGTAAGGGTTGCAATCCTCTCAACCTGTTACCGGGGATAAGTGAAGATGTCGCTGGTGGACACTAACGGGTCCACCCGTCCTGTGCGCAGGGGATTCTAGCAGAGCAACCCCATCAAAATCAGCAAATTTGCCCGTTTTCTGGTAGATTTGCCCCCCGATAACGCAACATGAGGAGCTCCGGCTATGCCGTCATTCGATATTGTCTCTGAAGTCAAAATGAACGAGGTGTTGAACGCAGTCGACAACGCCAATCGTGAACTGGCCACCCGTTTCGATTTTCGTGGGGTAGAAGCCAGCTTCGAGTTGAACAAGGAAGAGGTAAAACTGGAAGCCGATGCCGATTTCCAGCTCAAGCAGATGGTTGAAATTCTGCGCGGCGCCCTGCTCAAGCGCAACATCGAAAACAGCTCCATGGAAGTGGGTGACTCCGTTCACTCCGGCAAGCGTTTCCACCTGACCGTCAAATTCAAGCAGGGGATCGAGAAAGAGATCGCCAAGAAGCTGGTCAAGCTGATCAAGGACTCCAAGATCAAGGTACAGGTCGCCATCCAGGGTGATGAAGTACGTGTCACCGGCAAGAAGCGTGACGATCTGCAAGAGACCATGGCACTGGTCCGTGGCGCCGAACTGGGTCAACCGATGCAGTTCCAGAACTTCCGCGACTGATTTATCCACTCAGCCGTGGCGCACTTGATGACTCGCGCCACGCTATCTAAATCGCGGCCATAAAAAAACCGGAGCAGATGCTCCGGTTTTTTGTACCCCAAGTTTTATTAGAACTTGTAGGAAACAGAGAAGTAGTGACCAAAACCTGTTGATTGGCTCAAGTCGCTATTCTGAATACCATAAATTTCATGGAAATATTTCAGATCATAACCAGCGGCAAAGCGGTCAGAGTGCCAGTGGATACCATTCAGGAAGCCCAGGCCGCTACTTGCACGATCAGCTTGATCATAAGTGTCCATATCAAAGGTGTAATCCAGATAACCTTGATAGGAAATGAAACTACCGTTAGCGAAGGTATAGAACGGTTTGAACCAGTTCATAGAGAACTGATAACCATTCCAAGAGCTCTCTTCTTTCTTGAAATTAGAATTCTCATTAGAATAGCGAGCGTACAAGTTCATCGGCACTTTGCCAAACCAAGGAACCATCACGTCAGTACCAAGACCAATCAGATTCTCCATCTGACCATCGGCAACATGGTTCAAAGAAGCGACATACCACTCTTGAATCGGACCAACAGAAAGATCTTTACCAGTCAATGCATCAAGTGACAAACGAGGCGCAAATTTCATAAAGATATTTTGCTTATCGTGCTTATCACTGTGCTTGGTATCCATGATATCAAACACATCAACATAACCATAAAGATCGAACATACCAGAACGGCCACCGAACTCCATTTCAAAATAGGTGTCGTTATAGTTACCATCAGCTGTGAACGTCGGACGCTGGTCAATGGTATGCATTACGTTGAACTGCATCCATTTGAAATCATTCTTGTGGATATCACCGCTGTAGTCAGCAGCGAAGGCCGGGGTAGCGGCAGCAGCCAGCAGACCGGCAGCGATCAGAGTCTTGGTAAATTTGGCCATTTTATTGGTCTCTTGTGCGTTAGTTGAGGTTTTCCGTAGCCTGCCCACAAGGAGCGAGAGGGATTCTAATCAAATAAAATTGGGGGTGAAACAACTTCTCGGGAACTTTATCCGGAAGTGTGAATCTAATCACCCCCGATTCTACGCAAACGCTTGCTATTTGTCAGCCGTTGAGAGCAACTCACTCCCTTTTCTGGCGACAAGCACAATCAACAACAACACGGGCAAGCCCAATAAACTGGTTCCGACAAAGAAGGCACTGTAGCCAATCTGCTCCACAACCTGCCCGGAAAAACCGGCCAGCAACTTGGGTAGCAGCAACATTACCGAGCTGAACAGGGCGTACTGAGTGGCCGAAAATGCCACATTGGTCAGGCTGGAGAGATAGGTCACGAAGGCTGCGGTAGCGATACCGGCACTGAGGTTATCCAGCGAGATAATCAGGGTCAGCAGTTCCAGGTTGTGACCAACCTGATTGAGCAGGGCAAACAACAGGTTGGTGCTGGCAGTGAGCAGCGCCCCCAAGAACAGGATGCGCAGCGTGCCGAAGCGCATCACCAGCACGCCCCCCAACGCAGCGCCCACCAGCGTCATGATGACGCCAAACACCTTGGTAATGGTGGCAACCTCAGTCTTGCTGAACTGCATATCCACATAGAAGCTGTTGGACATCACCCCCATCACCACATCAGCAACCCGATAGCAGGCGATCAGAGCCAGGATCAGCAGCGCCGAGCTGCCATAGCGACGAAAGAAGTCGGCAAACGGACACCAGACCGCCTCATAGCCCCAGGCCCCCGCACTCGCCAGCAGCGCAGGCCACCCTTTTTCCAGGAGCTGCGCCTTGCGTTCGGCCTGTTGTTTGCCCTGCTCGGCCAGATCGATATCCGGCTCGTGGCAAAACAGCGTGGTGATGACCCCGAGTGACATCAGACCCGCCATCACCAGATAGGTAATCTGCCAGCCACGATAGTCATAGCCACTATTGCTACCAAACCACGCTGCTAGCGCCAGCGCACCGGCGCCCGCCATGATCATCGCCAGTCGGTAACCAGTCATGTAGGAGGCCGCCATCGCCGCCTGTAGCCGCTCGGGGGCGGATTCGATGCGATAGGCGTCGATGACGATATCCTGCGTCGCTGAGGCAAAGGCCACCAGCAGGGCAAACATCGCCAACTCAGCCAGCTCGGTCTTGGGATCGCAGAACGCCATGCCGACCAGCGCGGCGGCAATCAGCAGCTGGGAGAAGAACATCCAGCTACGGCGACGCCCCAGCAGCGTGGAAAGCAACGGCAGCGGCATGCGATCCACCAGCGGCGACCACAACCATTTAAAGCCATAGGCAAGCGCCACCCAGCTCATATAGCCGATATCTGTCAGGCTGACATCGGCCTCGCGCAACCAGAATGAGAGGGTACCGAACACCAGTAGCAGCGGCAGACCCGATGAAAAACCCATGGCAAAGAGAATAAACACCCGAAATTCGAGATAAACGGCGAGGGACTCTCTCCAGCTTGGTTTGCGGATCATGTTCAACTACCTGACGACTTTGGAAAAGTGCGTCATTTTGGCAGGTTGATGGCAGATAGCCAAGGCGAGCAAAGAGATAGGCAAAAGAAGTCCGGATAGAGAAAAGGCCCATCCCGAACGGGATGAGCCTTGTATTGTGACCTGACGAGGCGAGGTGACGAACCGCGTCCGGCGAGGATTACTTGCCCGCTTTCTTGTCGACTTTCTTGTCTGCCGGAGTTTCTGCCAGCAAGACCACCTTCTTCAGAATGATGGGACTGGTCGGCACATCGTTGGCACGCAGAATGGGGCTGTAACCGGTCTGTACCTGAGCCAGTTTGTCCAGCACCTCCATCCCCTGAACCACCTGACCGAACACGGTATAACCCGCAGAGCCACCGGCGTTGAGGTTATTGTTGTCGACCAGATTGAAGTAGAACTGGCGAGTAGCGCTGTCAACTGCCTGAGTACGGGCCATGGCGATGGAGCCACGCTTGTTGGGCAGACCGCCGCGCGACTCGTTGACCACAGGCTCATAGGTTGGCAGTTGCTGGAACTGCTGGTTGTAGCCCCCACCCTGCACCACGAAATCCTGGATCACCCGGTGGAAGATGCTGCCGTCATAGCTGCCATCAGCCACGTAACGCAGGAAGTTCTTCACCGTCTGGGGCGCCTGCTTGGACGCCAGCTCCACCACGATATTGCCGTGGTTGGTCTCCATTCTCACTTTCGGGCCTGCGAACGCCAGCGGGGCGATCAGCATGGCCAGCAACCAGAGTTTTTTCATCATCAGACCCCTGCACCGTTCGGTTGACCTTTCAGGTAACCGCGCAGCGCGTCATCCGCCATGATCTGCTGCAGCACGCTACCCAGTTGCAGGTTCAGTGTAGACTCCAGGTCGGCCATGCTTGGCTCGCTCGGGCTCTCCTTGCTGGAGGACATGTTGAACTGCTTGGTCAGACGGTTGCCCTGGAAATCGGCGATCACCTGCAGGCTGACCCGGGACTTGGTGACATAGGTAAAGGTCTTCTCTTCCACATTGACTGCGGCGTTGGAGATCACCAGCGTCAGGTTGGTGGTGCCACTGTTGCCCACTTCCAGACCCTGGCTGCGCAGCCCTTCGGCCAACCGCTCGGCCATCAGCAGGTTGAGCGGACGCTCACTGTTGACCAGCACGGGGGCTTTCTCTTTATGTTTGATGGAGAAGACGTAGGCAGCCTCACGCTTGTCTACCCCTTCCATGGTGATGCGATTGCCAGAGTAGTATTGCTGGTTGGCGGGGATCACCTGCGGATTGAGCAGCGCCGTCTCCGGCCAATGAGTTGCACACCCGCCCAGCATAAGGGCGGCCAGCAGCAAGAGTGACTTTTTCATCATGGTTTCCTTTGGCTTTAGCGTTTGATGGCTTTCAAAATAACGAATTTGCTGTTCGACGCAACGACTTGAGCGTTGGCAAACAAGCGCTTGAGTTTGTTGTGATAGTCCAGATGACGGTTGCCTACTATCCAGAGTTCACCCCCTTGAGGCAACACCCGGTGCGCATCGCTGAACATCTGCCAGGCGATATGATCGGTGATCGCCTGCAGCTGATGGAAAGGAGGGTTGCAGAGGATCCGATCCGCCGAGCCGACCGCCACCCCGTCGAGACAGTTATTGACCATAAAGCGGGCGCGCGGCAGTGCATCAGGCAGATTGTGCTCGACGTTGAGCTGTGCCGAGGCAACCGCCATATAGGATTCATCGATAAAGGTCACCTCCACCTCGCTGTCTTTGGCGAGCAGCGACAGACCCAGCACCCCGTTACCACAGCCCAGATCGATCACCTTGCGGGCACTGTGGATGGGCAGGTTGTCCAGCATAAAGCGGGCACCGATATCGAGACTGGTACGCGAGAAGACGTTGGCATGGTTGTGGATGAGCATGCCACTCCCCTCCAGCGGCCAGACAGTCGGGAAGGGGTTGGCCAGCGCGGGACGTTCTGCCTGCGGCTCGCAGTGAATGAGGCGCGCCTTCTTCCAGGCCAGCGAGGTACGGGTAGGCCCCAGATACGTCTCGAACAACTTGAGGGTGGAGGTATGAATATCCTTCGCCTTGCCGGCAGCGATAACGCGGGTTGCCGGTGTCACTACCTCCCGCAGCGCCAGCAGTTGCTGCTCCAGCAGTGCCTGATATTTGGAGACCTTGATCACCACCAGCGCAGGGGCATCGGGCAGCGGCACCAGCGCATCCTGCAAGCGGATACCACCCGCATCCAGTCCGTTTTCGGCCAGATTGGCCTGGGTCGCCCGCTCACTGATGTAGGAGTCGGTGACGCAGCAGGGGGAGTGCGGATGCAGATAGGCGGCCAGCGCGCCAAAGCCATCATTCATGATGATGACGGGGCCCGCCTGCTCGAGGGGAGACTCCGCCAGGGTATTGATCAGATATTCGTCAGCCGCATCCCAGGCTTGCAGGGTCTCCTGACTCTGGCGCGGATAGCGGTAGAGCGTGAGCTGGCAATGGGGAGTGTCGAGAAGGGTTTGCATAGGAAGAGTCCAACCTCGGCTTGATTCGTGTATACAGGCGCCAGGGGCGACGCAAAGTGGCGCTATTCTAGCGAGGAGCAGGAATTTCACCAGTTCGATGCGCATCAAGGGGGCAACTGACGGGTGATTTCCCTCTTACGGGGGCTTATTCCATCCCGCGACTGCCGATAGAATGGCTCGACATTCACTCTGGAAGCCGATCCGATGACCATCCAACAACTGATTGAAACCAAGCTGACCGCCGCCCTCTCCCCCTCCGTGCTGGAGGTGATCAACGAGAGCCACATGCACCGTGTGGAACCGGGATCTGAGAGCCACTTCAAGGTGGTGATCGTCAGCGAGCAATTTGCAGGGCAGCGGCTGCTGGCACGCCATCGTCAGGTCAATTCGGTGCTGGCCGACGAGCTGGCCGGTGCCGTTCATGCACTGGCACTGCATACCTACACAGAGACCGAGTGGCAGGAAAAAGGCCACGCCCCGCGCACCCCGAGCTGCGTTGGCAAACCGTCGCTCTCCTGAAACCGGTTGTACCACAGGATTTCCCTCGAGAACCTGCCAACAAAAATTAAACATATTTCCCCCATTGGCCCCGAAAAGGCTACATCCAAGGGAGTATATTTCGGCATCAAGGCTTTTTGTTGATAGTGGAGACAACGGTAAATACCCCTATCGAGGTATCGAAATAAAAAAACCTTTAAAACCACTACTTACAAGGTGTCGGGGACTTATTCATTGCAGGTTAATTTTGTGATGGCACGGGGATTTTGCCCATTTGGCATGGCAGAAAATGCACCTTAAGTGGTAAACTCAAGCGCTTTTGAGTGAGCCTGCATGTTGAATAATTGTTGAGCCTGCCCACCTGGCACAACCACAACATCGACTCATTCAACCACCCGTCGTGATGTATTTCTCGGCGCTAACCAACCTCTCCCGTAACGGTAGTGCAAGTAAGTATGATTACAATCAAAAGAGGACTGGACATCCCCGTGCTGGGTGCGCCAGAGCAAGTAATCTACGATGGCCCCGCCATCACCCGTGTTGCGACACTGGGCGAGGAGTTTGTGGGGATGCGACCTACTATGTTCGTCAAAGTAGGTGATCGCGTCATCAAAGGTCAGGATCTTTTTGAAGACAAGAAGAATCCGGGCGTTAAATTCACAGCTCCTGCCACCGGTGTGGTTTCAGAGATCAACCGTGGTGCCAAACGTGTTCTCCAGTCTGTGGTCATCGACCTCGACGGTTCCGATGAACAGGTGACGTTTGAGCATTTTGCCTCTGCCGAGCTGGCCAAGCTCGAGCGCAGCAAGGTGCAAGAGATCCTGGTCGCATCAGGTCAGTGGACTGCGTTGCGTACCCGTCCGTTCAGCAAAGTCCCCGCGGTAGCGTCTGCCCCGCGCGCCATCTTTGTGACTGCAATGGACACCAACCCGCTGGCAGCCGATGCCGAGCTGATTATCAAGGAACAGCCGCAGGCCTTCCTCGATGGTCTGGCCGTATTGACCCGCCTGACCGACGGCGCCGTCTACGTCTGTAAAGGCGAAGGCAGTCTGCCCCACTCTCCGCTGGCTCAGGTCAAGGAAGAGATCTTCGTTGGTCCGCACCCTGCCGGTCTGCCGGGTACCCATATCCACTTCCTGGATCCGGTCAGCAGCACCAAGGTGCAATGGCACATCAACTATCAGGATGTGATTGCATTCGGCAAGCTGTTCACCACCGGTCAGATCTTCACTGACAAGGTGATCGCGCTGGCTGGCCCGAACGTGCTCAAGCCGCGTCTGCTGCGTACCCGTCTGGGCGCCTGCATCAGCCAGCTCACCAACAATGAGCTGCGTGCCGACGAAAACCGTATCATCTCTGGTTCTATCCTGAGTGGTGCCAAAGCCGAAGGTGTTCACGACTACCTGGGCCGCTACCACAATCAGGTTTGCGTGCTGGGTGAAGGTCGCGAGAAAGAGTTCCTGGGCTGGATCAACCCCAGCGCCAACAAGTTCTCTATCACCCGTACCACCCTCTCTCATCTGATGAAGGGCAAGCTGATCAACTTCACCACCACTACCAACGGTAGTGACCGTTCCATGGTGCCTATCGGCAACTATGAGCGGGTGATGCCACTCGACATCCTGCCAACCCTGCTGCTGCGGGACATGGTCTCCGGCGATACCGACGGTGCGCAAGCACTGGGCTGCCTGGAGCTGGATGAGGAAGATTTGGCGCTCTGTACCTTTGTCTGCCCCGGCAAGACAGAGTACGGCCCGATCTTGCGTGAGTGCCTGACCAAGATTGAACTGGAAGGTTAAGCGATGAGTTTCAAGCAACTTCTTGAAAATATGGAACACCACTTCGAACCGGGTGGAAAGTACGCCAAGTACTATGCCCTGTTCGAAGCGGCGTACACCCTGTTCTACACCCCGGGTAGCGTTACCCGCAACGCCTCCCACGTTCGTGATGCGCTCGATCTGAAGCGCATGATGATCATGGTGTGGCTGGCCGTGTTCCCGGCCATGTTCTGGGGCATGTACAACGTTGGTAACCAGGCGATTGCCGCCATTGCCCACATGGGCTCGGCTGCTGGTGCCAGCAGCTGGCAATATGCCCTGGCTACCATGCTGGGCGCCTCCCTCGATCCGGCTGTTGCCGGTATCGGCAGCAAGATGCTGATTGGCGCCACCCACTTCTTCCCGATCTACATCACCGTCTTCTTTGTCGGTGGTTTCTGGGAAGTGCTGTTCGCCATGGTGCGCAAACACGAGATCAACGAAGGCTTCTTCGTGACCTCCATCCTGTTTGCCCTGATCGTGCCGCCCGAGCTGCCCCTGTGGCAAGCTGCGCTGGGTATCACCTTCGGTGTGGTGATGGCCAAAGAGGTGTTCGGTGGTACCGGCAAGAACTTCCTGAACCCGGCGCTGGCTGGTCGTGCGTTCCTGTTCTTCGCCTACCCGGGCCAGATCTCCGGTGACGCCGTATGGGTTGCCGTTGACGGCTTCTCCGGCGCGACTGCCCTGAGCCAGTGGGCCCAAGGCGGCCAGATGGCGCTGATCAACGGTGCTACCGGCCAGGCTATCAGCTGGATGGACGCTTTCCTGGGTAACCTGCCGGGTTCCATCGGTGAAGTCTCTACCCTGATGATCCTGCTGGGTGCCGCCATGATCGTCTACATGCGCATCGCCTCCTGGCGCATCATCGCCGGCGTGATGATCGGTATGATCGCCACCTCCCTGCTGTTCAACGTCATCGGTTCCGATACCAACCCCATGTTCAACATGCCGTGGCACTGGCATCTGGTACTGGGTGGCTTCGCCTTCGGTATGGCCTTCATGGCGACCGACCCTGTCTCCGCCGCCTTTACCAACAAAGGCAAGTGGTGGTATGGCGCCCTGATCGGCGTAATGGTCGTGCTGGTTCGCGTGGTCAACCCTGCGTTCCCGGAAGGCATGATGCTGGCCATTCTGTTTGCGAACCTGTTTGCTCCCCTGTTTGACCACTTCGTCGCTCAGGCAAACATCAAGCGGAGGATTGCTCGTGGCGTTTAATAAAGATTCAACCCTCGGCACCGTCAGCGTGGTCACCGGCCTCTGTCTGGCCTGTTCCATCGTGGTATCCGTTGCCGCTGTGGGCCTGCGTTCTACCCAGCAGGAAAACAAGGCGCTGGACAAGCAGAGCAACATTCTCGCCGTAGCCGGTGTGGATGTGAGCGAAGTGGCCAAGCGCGACCTGGCCAAACTGTACGGCGAGAAGATCGAAGCGCGTCTGGTGGATCTGGCGACCGGTGACTTTGTTGACGGCGATGCCGACAACTTCGACACCAAGCAGGCAGCCAAAGATCCGGCCCGCAGCATCCGTCTTGCCGCCGCTGACGACAAGGCCAGCCTGCGTCAGATCTCCAAGCAGATCCCGGTATTCTTCGCCAAGGATGCCGAAGGCAAGATCGACAGCATCATCCTGCCCATCTACGGTCAGGGTCTGTGGTCGACCATGTATGCCTTCGTCGCCGTTGCTGCTGATGGCCAGACCATCAAGGGCATCACCTACTATGACCACGGTGAAACCCCGGGTCTGGGTGGCGAGATCGAAAACCCGGCCTGGCAGGCGCTGTTCAAGGACAAGAAACTGTTCGACCAGAATGGCATGCCGGCGCTGCGCGTCATCAAGGGCCATGCTCCGGCGGGCTCCGAGCACGAGATCGATGGTCTCTCCGGTGCCACCCTGACCGGTAACGGCGTACAGCATACCTTCGACTTCTGGATGGGTCCCAAGGGCTTCGGTCCTTTCCTGGCCAAGGTTCGTGCAGGAGAAATCAACAATGGCTGACAAGAGCGAAATGAAGAAGTTGCTGTTGACGCCTGTGCTGGGCAACAACCCCATCGCCTTGCAGGTGCTGGGTGTCTGTTCTGCACTGGCGGTTACCAGCCAGATGAAAACTGCGTTTGTAATGACCCTCGCGGTCATGGCGGTCACCGCCTTCTCAAACCTGTTCATCTCCCTGATCCGCAACCAGATCCCGAACAGCGTCCGGATCATCGTACAGATGGCGATCATCGCCTCACTGGTTATCGTGGTTGACCAGGTGCTCAAGGCTTACGCCTATGACATCTCCAAGCAACTGTCGGTCTTCGTGGGTCTGATCATCACCAACTGTATCGTAATGGGCCGCGCTGAAGCGTACGCCATGAAGAGTGCCCCGCTGCCCTCCTTCCTGGATGGTATCGGCAACGGTCTGGGCTATGGTGCCATTCTGCTGAGTGTCGCGACCGTGCGTGAACTGCTGGGCTCCGGCACCTGGTTCGGCATCGAGCTGCTGCCGCTGGTGAACAACGGTGGCTGGTATGTGCCCAACGGCCTGCTGCTGCTGCCGCCGAGTGCATTCTTCATCATTGGTCTGATCATTTGGGGCGTTCGCACCAAGGATCCCAAGCAGGTGGAGGCGAAGGATTAAGGTATGGAACACTATCTGAGTCTGTTGATTAAATCGATCTTCATCGAAAACCTGGCACTCTCCTTCTTCCTGGGGATGTGTACCTTCCTGGCGGTGTCCAAGAAGGTAAAGACCTCCATGGGTCTGGGTATTGCCGTTATTGTGGTGCAGACCATCGCGGTTCCTGCCAACAACCTGATCTACAACTACGTGCTTAAAGATGGCGCTCTGGTATCCGGTCTGGATCTGAGCTTCCTGAGCTTCATCACCTTCATCGGTGTGATTGCAGCACTGGTACAGATCCTGGAGATGGCGCTGGACAAGTACTTCCCGGCACTCTACAACGCGCTGGGTATCTTCCTGCCGCTCATCACCGTGAACTGCGCCATCTTCGGTGGCGTCTCCTTCATGGTGCAGCGTGACTACAACTTCATGGAGTCTGTGGTCTACGGTGTGGGTTCAGGGGCAGGCTGGATGCTGGCGATCGTTGCGCTGGCAGGTATCCGCGAGAAGATGAAGTATTCCGATGTTCCGGAAGGCCTGCGCGGTCTGGGCATCACCTTCATCACCGCCGGTCTGATGGCGCTGGGCTTCATGTCCTTCTCTGGTATCTCCCTGTAATCGGCTTTCCTGCAATCAGAAAGGAACGATAGATGGAAATTATTTTGGGTGTGGTCATGTTTACCGTGATCCTGCTGGCACTGGTGGCAGTCATTCTGTTCGCCAAGTCCAAGCTGGTGACCGCGGGCGACGTGACAATCAGCATCAATGGTGACCCGGCCAAGGCTGTGACCAGCCCGGCCGGTGGCAAGCTGCTCGGCGTGCTGGCTGGCAGCGGTATCTTCGTCTCCTCCGCCTGTGGCGGCGGTGGCTCCTGTGGCCAGTGCAAGGTACGGGTGAAATCCGGTGGCGGCGACATTCTGCCGACCGAACTGGATCACATCAGCAAGGGCGAAGCCCGTCATGGCGAGCGTCTGGCCTGTCAGGTTACCGTTCGCTCCGACATGGATATCGAACTGCCGGAAGAGATCTTCGGGGTCAAGAAGTGGGAATGTACTGTTATCTCCAACGATAACAAGGCCACCTTCATCAAGGAGCTCAAGCTGCAGATCCCCGATGGCGAGAGCGTGCCGTTCCGCGCCGGTGGTTATATCCAGATTGAAGCCCCGGCTCACCACGTGCACTACAAGAACTTCGATATTCCCGAGGAGTATCGCGGTGACTGGGATCGCTTCAAGATCTTTGAGCTGGAGTCCAAGGTCGATGAGCCAATCATCCGTGCCTACTCCATGGCCAACTATCCGGAAGAGTTCGGCATCATCATGCTGAACGTGCGTATCGCGACCCCGCCGCCCAGCAACTGGACTGCCCCTCCGGGACAGATGTCCTCCTACATCTTCAGCCTGAAGGCTGGCGACAAGGTGACTATCTCCGGTCCGTTCGGTGAGTTCTTCGCCAAGGATACCGATGCCGAAATGGTATTCATCGGTGGTGGTGCGGGTATGGCGCCGATGCGCTCCCACATCTTCGACCAGCTGCGTCGCCTGAAGTCCAAGCGCAAGATGAGCTTCTGGTACGGTGCCCGTTCCAAGCGCGAAATGTTCTATGTCGAAGACTTTGACATGCTCGCCGCCGAGAACGAGAACTTCACCTGGAACGTCGCCCTGTCTGATCCGCAACCGGAAGACAACTGGGACGGCTACACCGGCTTCATCCACAACGTGCTCTACGAGAACTATCTCAAGAACCACGAAGCACCGGAAGATTGCGAGTTCTACATGTGTGGACCTCCGGTGATGAACGCTGCCGTCATCAACATGCTCAAAGACTTGGGCGTTGAAGACGAAAACATCCTGTTGGATGACTTTGGTGGTTAATCCATGCACAGTGTTGTAAAGACCTGGCTAGCCTTCGGGCTAGCCTTTTTCTTGACTGGGTGCGGTCAGGAGACGGTCCAATCCAAACCGGAGATCCACATCACCGGCAGCACCATGGGCACTTACTACTCCATCAAGGTGGCGGACAGCGCCATCAGCGATCCGGCCAAGCTTCAAGCTGAGGTGGATGTGTTGCTGGAGCGGGTCAACGATCAGATGTCGACCTATCGCCCCGATTCCGAACTGTCGCGCTTCAACCAGAGCCGTGACAACAAACCGGTAGTGGTCTCCCGCGATACCGCACGGGTCGTCACAGAGGCCATTCACATTGGCCGTGAGAGCCAGGGGGCGCTGGACGTCACCGTTGGCCCCTTGGTCAATCTGTGGGGCTTTGGCCCGGACAAGAAGCCGACCAAGGTCCCCTCAGACGAGCTGATCACCCAGACTCGCCAGAAGACCGGTCTGGGCAACCTGCACGTCATCACTTCGGTGGATGCCGATACCCTGCAAAAAGATATTCCGGACCTCTACGTCGATCTCTCCGCCATCGCCAAGGGCTTTGGTGTGGACAAGGTAGCCGAGTATCTTGAGTCACTGGGTGCGCGCAACTATCTGGTAGAGATTGGCGGCGAGCTGCGGATCAATGGCGTCAACGGCAAGGGTCACCCCTGGCGCGTGGCTATCGAGAAGCCCACCGCAGGCACCGGCACGGTGCAAGAGGTGATCGTGCCCGGTGACAACGGGGTGGCCACCTCCGGCGATTACCGCAACTACTATGAACTGGATGGTCAGCGCTTCTCCCACACCATAGATCCGCGCAGCGGCAAGCCGATCCAGCACCGTCTGGTGTCGGTCACCGTGATCCACCCCTCCTGCATGACCGCAGACGGGCTGGCCACCGTGTTTATGGTGATGGGGACCGAGAAGAGCCTGGCCTATGCCAACGAGCGCGGCCTGGCGATCTTCGTGATCACCAAGACGGACAACGGCTTTGAAGAGGCTTACTCCGATGCCTTCAAGCCCTATCTGGTCAAGAAGTAAGAGGTAGAGATGCAGATTTTTCTGATCACCTTCGGGGTATTCATGTTGGTGATAGCCGCCATGGCTATCGGTTACATCTTCCAGAAGAAGACCATCTCCGGCTCCTGTGGCGGTCTGGGTAGCGTCGGCATCGAGAAAGAGTGCGATTGCCCGGAACCCTGTGACAACCGCAAGAAGAAGATGGCCAAGGAAGAGGCCCGTCGCAAGATGCTGGAAGAGAACCGCATCATCTGATGACTCTGGTTTTTCGGTAAACAAAAGCGCGCCATCGGCGCGCTTTTTACTGGGCGTTATCTTGCGTTAACGGTCAGGGCTGACGTTCGATATAGAGGATCACCTCGCCAAGATGGATACCGAACTTGCTGATCTCGGCACGATTGATCAGACGCTCTTCGTCCAGCAGGTACATCCAATCATCGAAGCTCACCCGCACCACCTCGCCATCCGGCAGCGCCAGATCGAGCTGATAACGCCAGTTGAGGGCAAACCCTTGGCTTTTACCCACCGCCTCCCCCACCACATCGGAAGCAGTACCTCGCCAGTGACCGTCAACCCCCTTGCTCAGATACCAGGTACGGGTCTGCTGGCGGCCATCATCAAAGTAGAACTGCTCGAACAGCTCTCCCTTGCCATCCTTCCAACGACCCACCATATCGACACGAAAGCGACTGGTCACTTCGCCGCTGCGGTCGGTTACCAGGCCGTGAGCCACCAATTTGCCGTTGAAGAAACGGGCGAGATCCCAGTTTGGCCCCTGCCCACGATAGTCATCGAGACTGGCACCACAGCCACTCAGCAGCAAAAAGGGGAGCAACAGCAACCAGCGGTATGCACGATAAAAAAACATTGGAAACTCCATGTTCAGGGTTGGCCACGCAGGCGGCGGGTCAGTGCAGGATCGCGGCTATTGTCAGCCAGCCAGATGGCGAGAAAAGCGGCCGAAAAATGTGGATCGGCCAGAGTGCCGAGGGGTTTTTCCTGCCACCAGAAGTGGCCTGCACCGCCCTTGTCGACATAAAAGGTGAGCTTGTCGCCCGCCTGCACATCAGGCCAGAGTGCAGCGAGCTGGCCGAGCCAGCGCTGACGCTCGGCGTCAGTACCAAGACCTAGCCGCTGCCACTCGGCGGCGGTGGCGCTCAGCAGATCTTCCCGCTCGATGGGTCTGGCATAGGTGAGAGTCAGAGCCTGTGGATAGTGACCGGGCTGATAGCGCCCGCTCACGCTGTAGAGGGTGGCATCATAGAGCTTGAACCATAGCCAGTTCATCTCCCCCTGCCCGACCGGGCGCAGCTGCTGCCAGGGGGCGGCAGAAGCCTGCACAACGGTTGCAGCAAAGAGCGCAAACGCCAGCAGTAGCGGGTTAATTCCACCCCATATGCCAGTGGTTGGGGTCTTCCAGTTCATGCCAGTCCATCTCCTGTTCCTGCAGGGTGTTGATATCCTGCATCACCACCTGCACCAACCGACCTTGCGCATCCCGCTGGCAGGCAACCACCAGATAGAAGCGATCAGTCAGTTCATGCTGGCTCTCTTTGGTCCATTTGGAAAAAAGCAACGAGTCGGTCGAAAAGGTGTTTGTCATGACTCACCCTCCAGCTTGACCATTACCCACAGGAGTACGGGTAACCACCACATCCAGATCACTGCCAGCAACGCCGTGCTGATCCAGATGCCCCAGGGTAAGTGTACTGCCCCCATGGCGGCCCCCGCCACATAGGAGGAAGTACCGCCAACCATGCCAAACAGCGCCTGCTGCCAGCGGGGCAAACGCAGCAGCCAGCGCATACCGTGGGCCAGCGTCAGGGCAAAACCGAGCCAGAGCAGTACCAGCCAGAGGGGAAAACCGGACGGGAACCGGAACAGGCCGAGCTGCCAGAGCAGGGCATCCAGCAGACAGCCGGCCACCGCGATGGGAAGCAGCCGCCAGTCACGCTGGCGGCTGGGTGAGAAGAGAAAGTGCAGCAGCAACATTGCCAGCAGCGGGCCCGGCTGCTGCCACTTCACCGCCAGCAACCAGTAGAGGTTGAACCCCAGCAGGTGAGCCCACTGCCACATGGTCAGTGACCGCTTACTGGCACATCACCCGACCAGCCAGCGGGCCCCGGCTTGGCGGCCTCCAGCTGCACCAGACTGATGGTGCGCTCCCAGAATCCCCCCTCGCAATAGGCAAAGTAGAAGTGCCACAGCCGGATGAAATCCTGGCTGTAACCGAGCTTGGGCAGCTCGGGCGCCAACGCCAGAAAGCGATCGCACCAGTGAGCCAGGGTGCGGGCATAGTGATGGCCGTGATCGTGCAGCCGCACCAGTTGCATGTCGGTCTCCCGCGCCAGCAACCCTGCCATCTGGGAGACGCTCGGCAGGCAGCCACCGGGGAAGATGTACCGCTGGATAAAATCGACCCCGCGCAGATACTGGGCATGGCGCTGATCGGCGATGGTGATGGCCTGAATGAGCAGACGGCCACCGGGCTTGAGCAGCCGTGACAACTGGCGGAAATAGTCGGGCAGGAAGGCGTGGCCTACCGCCTCGATCATCTCGATGGAGACCAGCTTGTCATAGGTGCCCTCCAGCTTGCGGTAATCCTCCAGCAGCAAGGTGATGCGATCCCCCAGCCCCTCCCGCGCAATCCACTCCTTGGCGTAGTCATGCTGGGCCCGGGAGATGGTCGTGGTGGTCACCCGGCAGCCATAGTGGCGGGCGGCATAGACGGCGAGGCCACCCCAGCCGGTGCCGATCTCCAGCAGATGATCATCAGGCCCCAGCCCCAGCCGCTCGCAGATGGTGCGCAACTTGGCCTGCTGCCCCTCTTCCAAAGTGGCCTCGGCGCTCGGATAGATGGCGCTCGAGTACTGCATATGGCTGTCGAGAAACCCCTGATAGAGGGTATTGCCGAGATCGTAGTGGGCGGCGATGTTGGAGCGCGAACCGGTCAAGGTATTGCGGTTGAGCCAGTGGCGCACCTTGTTGAAGGGGAAACTGAGCCAGCCGAGGCGCCGCTCGAGGGAGTCAAGCAGGGTCAGGTTGCGGGCCAGCAGCCGCACCAGCGCCACCGGATCCGGGCTGGTCCAGAGCCCCTCCACCCAGGTTTCCCCGGCGGCAATGCTGCCCCCCAGCAACAGGCGACGATAGAAGGCAGGATCTTGCACCACCAGTTCGGCATGCAGATCGGTACCCGCGACGCCAAAGCTGTGGCGCTCACCGCCATCCCGCAACAGCAGCTGGCCATGTTCGAGGCGACCCAGCAGATTGAGCAGCAGTTGTCTTGCCCCCTTGTCGATGAAAGAGGCAGAGAGGGTTGATTGAGCAAGTTCCATTAGCGGCTCTCCGGATGGGTAAATATCGGGGTTCGTTTGATAAAAAGACGCAGGGCCTGCCAGTAGATCCCGAGCAGCACCTTCATGGTCATCCATGGCCAGCGGGCCAGCAGGGCCACCAGCCCCTTGCGCGACAAGGGTTCGCGAGTGAGCGCCAGGGTGGCGTCAAACAGCTTGGCTTCACCGGATACGGGATGACTCTCGATATGGATCAGAGTCTCCTGCGCGGGCGGTCTGATGCGCCAGTGATAACGCATCGCCAGCCCCATAAAGGGGGAGACGTGAAAATCCTTGTCATGGGGTGCCAGCGCCGCCAAATCCAGCAGGTAGTAGTGACGCTCGTTCCAGGGGGTGTTGGAGACCTCTGCCAGCAGATAGCGCGCCTCGCCCTGCCGGTAGCAGAAGTAGAAGTTGACCGGGCTGAAGTAGAACCCCAGACAGCGCACATTGCCGAGCAGCAGTACCCGCCCCTCGGGCTCGGCATCGCCACCCAGCTCGCTCACCTTCTGCCACACCGCCTGCTTGAGGCTTCCCTCACTCCCCTTGAGATAGTCATGGCGGTGAAACGAGAGCAGCCCAGCCCGCTCAACCCCGAACCAGCGCCCCTGATCGAGCTGCGGCAGCTCGTCGAGATCCAGTCCCAGCATAAAGAGGCTGTAGGAGAAGGCGTGAGCCCGCGGCGCAAAACGGCGATGGCGCACCGAGCCCTGCCAGATGGCGCTGGTGACGCCAGCCAGTTCGTCGGCACGCCCATGTTCGGTGGCAACGGTGGCGCCGGCTCCGAAGCGCCTGGCGACATCCAGCGCGCTGCGCACCCCATCCTCATGGAAGCCGTTGTACCAGTAGGCACCACAGAAGTGGGTGTGTTGCTGGCCGCAGATCTCCGCGCGGCGCTGCTGGGCAGCGATGGAGGCCTGATTGAACACCGGATGGTGATAGACGAAGCGGCGCAGCACCTTGCTCTCATCGACCTTGCCCCTGGGGTTGAGACTGACGCAGAAGGGCTCCGGCGAGTTCACCCCCTGCAGGATGTTCATGTTGTAGCTCACCAGCGGCCGTGCCTCGTCGTCGCCATCGAGTTGATAGTTCCAGCTGGCCCATGCCTTGCGACGGGTAGGCAGGCAGCGCGCATCGGTATGGAGCCAGACATCGTTGGCCTGATAGGGCATGTCGCCGAGAATGGCCAGCTCCCGCTCGCCGGGATCCGCCAGCAGTGCCAGCGCCTGATCGCTATGGCAGGCGAAGATCACCTCGTCAAACCGCTCCTCGCCGTAACTGCTCAGGATCACTACGCCATCCGCTTCCCGCCGCACGCTCTGCACCGGACAGGCGAGGCGGATCTGCGACTGCCAGCCTGCCGTAAGGGGGCCGATATATTCCCGCGAGCCGCCCGGGATCACGTACCACTGGGGGCGATTGGCCACATCCAGCAGGCCGTGGTTGGCAAAAAAGCGCAGAAAGAAGCCAAGGGGGAAGGCGCGCATATCAGCCAGGGTCGATGACCAGATCGCCGCCCCCATCGGCAAGATGTAGTGGCGGGCGAAGTAGTCGCTAAACTCCCCCGCCAGCAGAAAGTCTCCCAGGGTCAGCTCGGGGCCAGCCCCTTGATGTTGCCCATCCGCCAGCCAGGCCCGCGCCTCCCGGTTGAACCGCAAAATCTCGGCGACAAAACCGTAGAAACGGGGACTCAGCAGATTGCTGCGCTGGGCAAACAGGGTGTCGAGGTTGTGGCCGTTATACTCCAGCCCCTCCGGGCTCTTCACCGAGAAGCTCATCTCGGCCGGTTGCCGCGCCATGCCGATCCGCGCCAGCAACTTCAAGAAGTTGGGGTAGGTGCGATCGTTGAAGACGATAAAGCCGGTGTCGATGGCATAGCTGCGGCCAGCCTGATTCACATCGACAGTGGCTGTGTGCCCCCCCAAAGTCGGCGCCGCCTCAAACAGGGTAATGTCATGGAGTTTGTGGAGCAGAAAACCGGCGGTGAGCCCCGAGATCCCTGAACCGACGATGGCGATCTTTTTCTTCATGAATGGCTTCCTTTCGATACGAGTGCGCGGCCAAGGCGCAGCCAGAGCCCCACCGGCAGCGCACCAAGCAGGCGCAGCAACCAGATGAAACGGCGGGGAAAGTGGATCTGGTGACGACCAGCGGTCAGCCCGTCCATGATGGCGCGGGAGGCCTGCTCCACCGTCACCAGACAGGGCATGGGAAAATCATTTTTGGCGGTGAGCGGCGTCTGGACAAAGCCGGGGCGGATCAGGGTCACCCCGATCCCTTTGCTGGCCAAATCGAGGCGCAAGGTATCCGCCAGATAGTCGAGGGCCGCCTTGGAGGCGCCATAGGCCTCGGCTCGTGGCAGCGGCAGCCAGCTCACCGACGAACTGACGATGGCCAGCCGTGACCCAGCCCCTAGCAACGGCAAGAAGGCGGCCAGCGCATGGCCGGTAGCGGTCAGATTGGTGTCGATGACACGGGCAAACAGCTCGCTGTCAAACCCCTCGCCGACATCCATGTACTCGCAGTTGCCTGCGTTGAGGATTAGCAGATCGAGGGATGGCAGCGTAGCGGCTATCCCGCTCATTGAGGCCAGATCACGGGCATCGAACTGCAGCGGAGTGACGCCATCCAGCCCCAGCGCCTGCAGCCGTTCACCATCGCGGCCACAACCCCACACCTGCCAGCCGGCGCGCCGGTAATCCAGCGCCAACTGGCGACCTATGCCGGAGGTCGCGCCTGTGATAAGCACCCGGCCGCTCATGCGCCAAGCCTCATCTTGATGGTGCGAACCACTGGCCCGAGCAACGGCAACTGCTCGTAGAGCATGGCGCCCAGGTCAAAATAGTCCCTGTGCTGGCACACCTTGCCCGCCTCGTCGAATTCGAGGCGGGTGGCCCCCTCCACCGTCACCGGCTCACCACCACGCAATCTGGGGTGAGAGAAGGTCATGGTCCAGCCGAGCCAGGCCTGTGGCCCTTGCTGCTGCTGACTGGTGATGACGAAACGGCAGTAGGCGAGACGCTGATAGAGGGCGGCAAAATAGTCGCCAAGGGCCGCCAGCCCCTCGATACGGTGAGCCGGATCGATAAAGACCACCTGTTCGGCATAGACCTCGGGCAAGCGATGCAACTGCTGTTTGTCCAGTTGCTGATAGAGGCCAATAAAGCGGGCCAGCGGCTCGTTCATCCTATTTCTCCAGAGAGCGAAACATCTCGATGGCTCTCACCCGGGCAACGGCGTGATCCACCATGGGTGCCGGATAATCCTGTCGCCCCTTGAGTCGCAGCCAGTCGTGGGGCTGATGCACATAAGCGGCAGGAATATCGGCCAGTTCAGTTACCCAAGTACGGATAAACTCCCCTTGTGGATCAAATCGTTGCCCCTGAGTGGTGGGGTTGAAGACCCGAAAGTAGGGGGCCGCATCGGCACCGGTGCCTGCAGCCCACTGCCAGCCGCCATTGTTGGCTGCCAGATCCCCGTCGATGAGTCGACTCATGAAGTAATCCTCCCCGAGCCGCCAGTGGATATGGAGATCCTTGGTGAGAAAGCTCGCCACTATCATTCGCAGCCGGTTGTGCATCCAGCCGGTGGCGTTGAGACAACGCATCGCCGCATCGACGATGGGGTAGCCGGTGCGCCCCTCGCACCAGGCGGCGAAGGCATCCGGCTCCCAACTCCACGGCAAGTCCGCCGTCTCGGGCTTGAAGGGGCGATTCATGGAGAGGGTCGGGACCAGTACCAGCAGGTGGCGATAGAACTCGCGCCAGATGAGCTCATTGAGCCAGACAAAGCCGGGCTGGGCCTTGGACTGGGGTCGATAGCCCAGCCGCTGCTGGAGCGCCGCCACGCACTGACGCGGGCTGATGATGCCCGCCGCCAGATAGGGGGAGAGCACGGACGTGCCTGCGATGGCAGGAAAATCCCGGGTCTCGCCATAGTCGAGCACTGCCTGCTCCAGAAAAATGTTCAAACGACGCAGAGCTTCCACCTCCCCCACTGGCCAGCGGGGATCAGCCGTCAGCTCGCCGAGCGCCTCATCAACCCACGCCCGCTCGGCCAGCGGCTGCCACGGCTGTGGCTCGCCCCGTGTTGCAGGAGCGCGATGAATGACAAACCCCTCCTCGTCGAGGGCCTTGAGCCAGGCGCGGCTGAAGGGGGTGAACACCTTGAACATCTCACCCGAGCCGGTCAGCACCCGCCCCGGCGGCAATACGCAGCAGCCGTTGAGCCAGTGACAGCTCACCGCCTGCTCTGCCAGCGCGGCAGTAACGGCGTGGTCGCGGCGCTGCTCATCGATCTCGATAGCCTGATTGGCGTAGAGCTGGGTCACCCCCAGCTCGCGGCAGAGGTTTGCCAGCGCAGCGGGCGCCTCGGCAAAAGTCTCCACTCGCAGCAGATGGAGCGGGATGCCAAGCGCCGCCAGCTCGCGGCCCAACTCATCCACCTGCGCCAACATAAAGCGCTGACGGATGGGGGCCATTTTGTGCTGCCGCCACTGGGTAGGAGAGATGATAAAGAGCGCGGCGACCGGTCCATCACCGGCGCAGGCATACCGCAGCGCCGGGTTGTCGGCAAGGCGCAGATCGTTGCGAAACCAGACCAGTTTCATGACTTTTTCCTCCCGCGTCCGCTGGTGCCAGCAGCATCTGGGGCATCCGCCATCAGCTCGGCAAGGCTCGCCTGCCAGCCATAGGCTTTAAGCCACTCATCGTCGTAGAGGCGCCCCAGCTCACCAAACAGGCGCGTGCCTACGGGCCACCCGGCGGCCAGCTCCTGTTTGCCAAGCCCGGCCCCCAGCAGCACCAGCCAGGGAGTGGCTGCACGTCCTTCCAGCAGGCTGGCATGGCGCGGCTCCACCGCCCCCAGCAGTTGCACCTCATAGCCCTGACCGATCAGCTCGTAGGCGGCCCAGACCAGATCGAGGGGGCCAACCTGTCCCCAGCTCGCCAGCGTGATCGGCACGCCCTTCTCCTGCTCGATCAGGCGGCGGGCGAAGCGGGTATGGAGCCAGCCCAGCCACACCTGTTGCAGCAGCTCGCCATCGGGCCGCTCGCGCCACAGCCCCAGCAGCCGCTCCACCAGCGGTTGCAGTATCCGGCTGCGCACCAGCTCGAACGGGTAGCTCGCCAGCAGATCGTTGAGTTCAGCCTCCGCCTTGCGCTGGTTGAAGGCGAGCAGCGCCTGACTGAACTGCTCCAGGGTTTGCTGCCAGTGATCGCTCACTGGCTCGGAATGGGGTTCGCTCAAGAGCCCCTTCACCTGCCCGATACCCACTCCCCGCTCCAGCCAGCTCAGGATCTCGCCGATTTGGCGGATATCCTGCTCGCTGTAGAGGCGGTGGCCCTTTTCGGTGCGGGCCGGTTGCACCAGACCGTAGCGGCGCTGCCAGGCGCGCAGGGTCACGGCGTTGACGCCGGTGAGACGGGAGACCTCGCGAATGGGGTAGATCCCCTCATCAGCCAGAGGAGCAACTTCTTGCGGTAAATCAGACATGACAACGTCCATCAAACAAAGGAGTAAGGCTACCCGGCGCAAACCATGCGCCGGGGCAACAGAACGGATTCAGAGCCCGTAACGCAATTTCAGCGTATCGGGGTGCGGATTGAGATAAACCTGCTCGGCGAGATAGGGGTTGGGGTACTCGCGCAGGTAGTGGCGGATCAGGGTGAGCGGCACCAGCAAGGGGAAGATGCCGGTGCGGTACTTGTCGATGGTATCGGCAAGCTCCTGCTTCTGGGCCGGGGTCAGCACTCGCTTGAAGTAGCCCTGCAGGTGCATCAGCACATTGGTGTGGCTGCGGCGGTTGGCTCGCAGGGTCAGCGCCGTCATCAATCCCTTGATGTAGTTGTCGGCCACCTCCTGCAAATTGGTGGACTTGCCCAGATTGCCGAGCAGCTTGCCGAGGATGCGGTAGTGGGTGGTGGCGTGGGAGAGCACCAGATACTTGTAACGGGAGTGGAAGCGGATCAGCGCAGAGGCGGTAATGCCGCGGGCGCAGAGTTGCTGCCAGTCGTGGTAAGCGAAGACCCGCAGCACAAAGTTCTCCCGCAGGATGGGATCACAGAGCCGACCATCCTCTTCCACCGGCAGCAGGGGGTTGGCCTCCATCAACGCCTTGGCAAACAGGCCAATCCCCTCCTTGGCGCTCCCCTCGTTGTTGGCGCCATAGACTTTGACCCGCTCCATGCCGCAGCTGGGGGATTTGGCGCAGAGGATATAACCGGAGATAAAGTCGAGCTGACGTGCCTTCTGCTCGCTGAAGGCGATCAGCTTTTCGGTGACATCGAAGCTGCCGTTGCTCGCCTCGGCGCGGATCTCGCCGTGACGCTTGACCAACCGGATGGCGGCGCGAGGCGCCCCTAGACCAATGGCCATCTCGGGACAAACGGGGTGATAGTCAAAGTGAGCGCCAAGATCCCGTTCGCAGAAGCTGGAGCGCTTGTGGCCCCCATCGAAACGTACCTCTTGTCCCAGCAGGCAGGCACTGATACCGACTTTAATCTTGTACATGATGACGCTCCTTGTATAAGCATTGATTCAGTTATAGCAGTTATACAAAAAAATGAAAGTTGTATAACTATTTGCGACTGATACGACACAAGGAGAAAAAAGGGATCACCGGAAAAAGAAAAAACCCATGGCGAACGCCATGGGTAAAAAACAAGACACTACGGACTACGGGAAGGGGGATTAGAAGCTGTACTTCACACCCAGGCTGGAGATGGAACCTTTTTGCAGATCCCAGTTGCGATAGGTGTAATCGGCAGTCAGCGCCCAGTTCTGGTTGAGCTTGTAAGCACCGCCCACCTTGAAGTCGTGCATATCGTCGGTCATGTTGGCGTAGCGGTAGGCAGTGGAGAGCTCGACATTGCCGATGTCGTAGCGCAGACCCACTTCACCGTACATGCTACCGCTATCTTTGCGAGCAACAGCATCCCACCCTTTGTTAGCGATGTCGCTGGCAAGTTCACGCTCCAGCATGTAGCCGGTCACACCGGTTTCACCGTAGAGGTTCAGACCCGTGCTCAGCGGAGTAAAGACACCGACACCGATGCTGGAGATCGACATGCTGTCGTTGCCGTTGCTGCGAGAGGTGTATTCAGTGCTGCCGCGACCATAGAAATTGGAGCCGAAGCTCTTGGAGAGATCCAGGCTCAGACCGCCAAAATCACGGGTTCCTTTGCTGTCATTGCTGAAGGTACCGCTGAGATAGTCGGATTTGGTGTGCGCCCAGGTAGCCGCGCCCTTGGCGTAGCTGAAGGCATCCTGCGCCATGACGGAAGTAGAGGCAAACCCGGCCAGAACCAGAAGAGAGACAGTTGCTTTTTTCATGATGATAACTCCATGTGATTGGGCCCGTTGCTAGCGAGCTGGTATGGAGTCATTGTGCGATCAGGTTCCCGACTTGCCGAGCTGCAAGCTGTTGCAGAACCATGTCAGATGTAAGCAGATATTGCAGGGGGTGTCAGCGGCAACAAGTTGCCGGCCCACACGGTTTGCATGGGCCGGAACAACGCCAAATCAGCGGAAGACCACCTCGTCAATTTCGACCCGCACCAGCGGTTGACCGGTCAATCCGGCAGGACGGGGGATCTCGAGGGCCAGCGACGGACGGGCTTGCCCCTTGCGCAGATAGGTCTCCGGCAGGCGGTTCTCGGCAACCCAGAAGCGGGCCTCATGACGGCTCAGCTGCACCCCGTCAGCACTGAACAGGGTCACCATGCCACGCACCCCGACTACATTGCGGGTACCGGTATTGCTCACCATAAAGGTCAGCACCAGCGGGTCAGATCCCTCGATCTTGTCCAGCTTGACCACCACACCGTCACGCGCCATCTGGGCAAGCAGGTCCGGATTGGCCTTGGCCTGATCGGTCAACACCGGGGCCGCGACGGCCACCACGGCCCCAGCCTTCCCATCGGCAGCCACGCCCTGCACAGGCTCGGCCGGTTTGACCACCAGATACTCCCAGGTGAAGTCGTCGTTGAGCTGAACCTGCCGGCCATCGGGCAGCGTCACCTGAGAAAGAGGGGCAGCCTGCGCCAATACGGGGGAGAGGCACAGGGCAATCAGCAGACGGGAGAAGGGTTTCATAGGGCGAAGCTCGGTAACGGGTGAAAGGGCGACAGTATAAACAGTCCCGTCGCCCCTTGCCTATGACAGCACTCACGTTCTGGCACCCGCATCGCTTGCCCGCAGGCTAGATGGCGAGATCGTGCCGCTCTTTCTGTGCCATATCCAGGGTCACCAGATCGAACTTGCTCCCCTTGAGGGCAGACAAAATATCCGATTGCATATCAAATGCCTGTGCACGCTGATGCTCGGGCAGACGCACCCGGGCCAGGGTGGTGGAGCAGTCACACAGGGTATGGAAAAAGACCTGTGCCTCGTCCAGCCCCATGTCGGCCAGCATCTGCTCTGCCTGATCCACCATTCGCAGATAACGCTGCTCAAGCTGCCGTGGATTGGTGAAGCGATTGCTGAGGCAACCGTTGCTCCCCTTGCCCCAACGACCGAGCTGACGCTTGTTGAAGCCGTAACGATAATCGCGACGCATCAATCCATTGTCGGCAAAAAACCAGATTGAGTTGGCAGGCAGAGACCCGAACTGGGCAAGATAATCATCACGCTCCTCCACCGCTGCCGGAACCAGCAACGGCAGATGAGTCCATTCCGGACGAGTCTGCACATACTCACCAATGCGGCGAACCGGGTCGATCAGCCCTTCAATATTTGGCAGGCGATCGCAAAAGACGATCTCGTCACTCTTGATGACCCAGTGATCGATGCCATAACGCTGGCAATAACGGCGGGCTCGGGCCACTTCGCTGCGACTGCGGGTCGGATTATCGAGGGTAATTGCGTGGATTTTCACACCGGCAGCGCGGCACAGCTCGATGCTGTAGCAGGATTCCAACCGTCCCGAAAAAGAGACAACCAGCTCGTCAAAACTTGCCAGTCGCTCAATCAGCAGCTGTTCCCTGGCTTTAAAAGAGTGATCATATCCCTGATTCAGTACAACTACATTGGCACCCATTAAACAGCTCCGGATGATGAACAGGTGCAGTATTGTGCGGCAAACAAACTGAATAGACCCTTAAAGAGTCTGGTTAAAATTAAAACTTGATGATTATTTCCTGTGATTCTGCTGCTAAATCTTCATTTTGGGCGTCATAAATCCGTAATCTTGCTTGGTGAACCCGATGGGCTCGCAAGAAACCCTGCGCCTGATCCAACGAGGTGAAGGTCAAGCGCCCTCCCTCGCTGTCGGTCAGGCAGAGGCACTCCCCTTCTGCCTCAACACAGAGCTGATAACCGCTGCCATCCTTGCAGGCGATGATCAGGGTCGCCTCGGGATAATGACTGAGCCAATTGCGAAACCGGCCATGCTCCATAGTGCTCCTAGAGGGGCATCACCCCCTGCCGATGGCGGGCAAACAGCCCAGCTCACCCAGTTGCTGGCGGCAACTCGCCGCGTCGGTAAAGACGATTCCCCTGATACCGAGGGCCTCGGCGGCCGCAATGTTGGCGGGACTGTCATCGATGAAGAGACACTCTGCCGGTTTCAGATCGAACGACACCAGCAGATAGCGATAGATATCCGGCTCCGGCTTCATCATCCGCACCCGCGCCGAGACCACCTTGCCGCTAAAGAAGCGCCAAAAATCCTGATGCTGCTCCAGCCAGTCGATGCTGGCATGACCCATGTTGGAGAGGGCATACAGGGTGTACCCCGCCCCGTGAAGCTCGGCTATCAGGGTTAGCATAGCGGGATCTGGCTGCAGGGAGGCGGGAACGGCCTGTAAAATGGCCAGATTCTGTGCCACAGAGAGGCCGGTGCGCGCTTGCGCTTCCCGGGCCATGGTGTGGAGCGACATGGTGCCTCTGTCTACCTCCAGCCAATCCGGGTGGTTAAAGAGCTGCTCGGCCAACTGTTCGGCCCCTTGCGGACCACGCACCGAACGCACTATGCCTACCGGATCCCAGCTCACCACCACCCGTCCCAGATCGAAAATAATCGCCATCGTCTTTACCTCCCACACTGGGTTTCAGTCATAAAAACAGAGTCAATAGAACATCGCTCATATGCCATTTTCTTAACCGGATACCCTGCCCCCATCCCCGCCCGCGGGCAAGTTTTACTTGCATCAGACCGGCAAATCCCTTAATGGTTATGACGTTACTTCAAGGACACACCTATGCACGCACCATTCTTCTTTGCTTTCTCGTTTATCCGGCCCGCTTGAGGGAAGGCCTGTCGTCGTGTGAACAGAAAGCAAAGACGAATCGAGCCTCCCCTAGCGGAGGTTTTTTTTTGCATTAATATCAATCGATTACTTGGATAGGGAACAATCATGGCAACGCTCGACGAGATCAGACAAGACATCACCCGGTTGGATCAGGAGCTGCTTGCCCTGCTGGCGAAACGCAAGACCCTCAGCATCGAGGTCGCCCGTGCCAAGCAAGCCAACCCGCGCCCCATTCGTGACCACCAGCGGGAGCAGGAGCTGCTGGTCGCCCTGATCCAGAAAGGGCGCGTGCTTGGGTTGGATGCCCAGTACATCACTCGCATCTATCACACCATCATCGAAGACTCTGTGCTCTCCCAGCAGGCCTATCTGCAGAGCCTGCTCAACCCGGAGCAGCAGGAGCCGATGACCAGCGTCGCCTATCTGGGGCCGCGCGGTTCCTACTCCAGCCTGGCCGCCCGCAAATATCTGGCGCGCTACAAGGATCAGGTGATCGAGGTGAACTGCCAGAACTTCCGTGAAGTGCTGGATGCGGTGGAGTCTGGCCGCGCCGCCTTTGGCGTGCTGCCCATCGAAAACACCAGCTCTGGCTCCATCAACGAAGTCTATGATGTGATGCAGCACACCAGCCTCTCCATCGTCGGCGAGCTAACCTACCCCATCGAGCACTGCATCCTCACCGCCGTACCGACCGAGCTGAGTCGCATCAAAACCTTCTATGCCCACCCGCAGGTGTTCCAGCAGTGCTCCCACTATCTGAGCAAGCTGGAAGGGGCACGCCACGAGATCTGCGACTCCTCCTCCAGCGCCATGATGAAGGTGAAAGAACTGGCCAGCCCGGAGGCCGCCGCCATCGGCAGCGCCGCCGGTGGCGAACTGTATGGTCTGGATGTGCTGGCCGAGCAGCTCGCCAACCAGAAAGAGAACTACAGCCGCTTTATCGTGGTGGCGCGCAAGCCCATCGATGTGGCACCGCAGATCCCGGCCAAGACCACTCTCATCATGTCCACCTCCCAGAAGCCGGGTTCGCTGGTCGAGGCGCTGCTGGTACTACGCAGCCACGAGATCAACATGACCAAACTGGAGTCCCGTCCGGTGCAGGGCAACCCGTGGGAAGAGATGTTCTATCTCGATGTCTCCGCCAACCTGCAGACCCCGGCGATGCAGGCCGCACTGGTGGAGCTGACCAAGATCACCCGCTATATCAAGGTGCTTGGCTGCTACCCGAGCGAGGATGTGAAACCCACCGCAGTGCCGCCGGTGCTGATGGGGAGCTAACCAGCCCACAAGGACAAAAGGCGAGCACCCTGCTCGCCTTTTGTTTTGATGCCGGTTTTCACGGCAAGCCCATCAACTCAGAACTGACCGGCCATCAGCTGGTTGATGTTGTAGAGGGCACGGGTATCGAGCTCCATCTCGGTGGCATAGGTATTGCCACGCGGATAGGAGGCCACCACTCGGGCACCACGCACCACCCCCGCCACAGAAACATCCAGCGAATTGGAGGTCTGGGTCAAGTCGCGGTAGCTGCTCTGGCCGCGCACCTGCTGACCATTGAGCTGCTCTGCCAGCTCGCGATAAGCATCCATCTTGGAAGCGCGAATGGCTTGCAGCATCTTCTCCGACTGGGAGGGGCCGGGCTGGATGTCGATCACCGCATAGCCCACCGCCTTGAGCACCGGAAAATCATCGGGCTTGCCACCCTGGGTGTAATCCACCACCCGGTTGTAGCTGCAACCGGTGAGCAAGAGTGCCAACAGGCAACCAAACAGGATCTTCATGACTCGCTCCTCACGGGGTCAGGTTGACCAGATGACCGCCCGGCCGGGCCTGACTGTCACGCATCAGATAACCGCGATTGATCGATGCCCGACCAAACGAGTTGTTGGCACCGAACAGATATTTTTGCGGGATCAGACTCTGGGCCGTGGTCTCCACCATCTTGGTGCGCATGTCGATAACGCGGGCGTTGACCAGAACCCCCTTGCTGTTGCGACTGAAGGTGCCGACCAGAATGCGCGAGATGGGCAGACGGGGAGATAGCTCCTTGTAGTTGCGGCTCAGCACAAAATCCCCTTGCGGCGTCACCTTGATGCTGCCGGTCAGCTTGAAGTCCACCACCACCTCGCCGCGGCGGTTGAGCTCGTAGATAAAGCTCTCCTCAATCTGCTGCCCCATCCAGTTGGTATCCTGCAGGGTATCGAGATCGACAAAAGAGGCTACCGCGATGGGATCGGTCAGTGTGGAGAGCGATTTGCGCTCCATCAGCTGATCGGTCATGCGTGCCACCAGCCAGTTGAGCTCCATCCCCTGCGCCGCCTGACGCGGATCACCCTGATCCCGATTGATAGGGTCGGAGCCGCAGCCGGCCAATGCCAGAGCGAGCGCCAACGCCGTGATGAATTTGTTCATGGATACCTTTCCTGTATCTGCACCTGATTTGTTATCGGACGCGTCGGCCAAACCTTGAGCCGGGAATGAGGCATGATTCTTGCTGAAACACTCGCTGTTAAGCCAATCTCTGGCGGATGGTCAGAAAAACGCCATCGAACAACTGTTGTGATCCATGTCGGCCCGCCATGCCCTCTTCAAGAGAAGAGGCTGCGAGTCGCCTAATCAAGGTATCTGCTATGAAATTACCGCTGCTGTTGACCCTGCTGCTGGCCAGCCTGAGCGCCCGCGCCGAGCTTATCGAAGCGCAGGGCAGTGCCGCCATTCTGGGGGGGGATGAAGTCTACGCCCGCGAACAGGCGACTCGCGATGCCCTGCGGCAAGCGCTGCTGGCCAGCGGCGCCGCCGTCTCCAGCGTGCAGCGTCTGGAAAATGGCAGCCTGCGATCCGAACAGATCCAGATCCGCTCCGGCGGCGACATTCGCCAGTACCGCCTCAAACGGGAAGAGGTGCGCAACGGCCGCATGTACATCACCCTGGTGGCCGACATTCAGGCCGAACGCCAGATCTGCCAGACCCAGCACTTCGCCAAGGATTTGACACTGGTCAGGCTGCGCCTGCGCTACCCCGATCAGGCCAGCTACGGCGCCATGGACGACATGCCGGAAAACCTCTCGCGCCGGCTGTTCGAAACCCTCGCCAACGCCCAGCAAGGGGTGGCGGTGCGCCAGTGGCTGGACGAAAACCTGCGCATCGACCCGCTTCACCTGCAACAGGGAGATCGCAGCGCCCTCGAGGAGATCAAGGCGCTCAGCCTGCGCACCGACAGCCAGTATCTGGTACTCGGCAGCATCGACGATCTCTCCATCGAACCGCAGGGTAACCAGCTGACCAGCTGGTATCAGGATCCCGTCCGCAACTTTCGCATGCAGCTCTACCTGTTCGACGGCATCAACGGCAGCCTGATCAACCGCAAGGTCTATGAAGGGCGCGCCACCTGGACCTTTGGCAAACGGGATCAGGTGGGCAGCAACAGCGGCCAGTTCTGGCAGTCGAGCTACGGCCAGGAGGTAAACTACCAGCTGCAGCAGGCCGCCCAGGATCTGGTGGCCCAGCTCACCTGTGCCCCGGTCACCGCCCGGGTGGTCGGCCAGAACGAACGTGGCCCCTACATAAATCTGGGGCGGCGCAACGGCGTCAAACTCGGCGATCAGTTCCGCATCCAGCACAACGCCGACTTCATCGACCCCTACGGCAAATCGCGCATGATGCGCAACCCGGCCGACGGCCTGTTCGAAGTGGTGCAGGTATTCGACGATGGAGCCATCATCAGCAGCCAGAACAAATATTCGCCGTTTAACATCCAGAATGGGGATTTGGCAGTATTGGAATAAGAATCAAGGGTTTAAAAGGGAGTTGCTTCTTGTATAATGCCCGCCACACAGCTCCCGTAGCTCAGCAGGATAGAGCGGTCCCCTCCTAAGGGACAGGCCACTGGTTCGACTCCAGTCGGGAGCGCCATATAAAACAAGGGGTTGGCATCATTACGATGCCAACCCCTTGGTCGTTTTTGGCGACAATGAATCCGACCATCCAACCGTAATGGCCCTCTCCTTTCTGCGTTCAGAGCATGTGCTCTCTCTGATAGACTGCTTCTCTTCGGCTTGTCTGTGAGGCCAAGCCCTGTTTCATCTTGCAAAGGAGTGTTGGATGTCCGGATGTTCCTGGTGGGATAGATCCACCGGTTTTGCCTTGCTGACCATTGTGCTGTGGGCTTCACTGGCGGCGCTGACGTCACGGGTCACCAGCGTGTCACCGCTGGTGCTGGTCGGGCTGGTGCTGTTTTTCTGCGGGGTTGGGGCCTTGCCGTTTTGGCGCCAATGGCGCGCTCGCCCTATTACCTGGCTGGTGACGGTTACGGCATTGCTGCTCTACCATCTGCTGCTCTTTATGAGCTTTCGCCATGCCCCGGTGCTGGAGGCCAACCTCATCAACTACCTCTGGCCGCTCTGCATCATTCTGTTCACCCCGCTGTTGTTGCCCGGCCATCCACTCCATGCCCGTCACCTGCTGGCTGGCGCCTTTGGTCTGGCGGGTTCCATGCTGGTGATGGTCAATGGCGAGCTGCAACTGCAGCAGGTCTATCTGCCGGGATACCTGCTGGCACTGGGCGCGGCTGTCGTCTGGGGGGCCTATTCGGTGCTATCACGCCGTCTGCCGCCAGCCCCTGCCGTGGTCACTGCGGCAGCCTGCCTGCCCGCTGGTTTGCTGGCTCTGCTGCTCGCCCGTCTGCTGGAGGGGCCCCTGCCACTCGCGCAGATCCCCACCAGTGACTGGTGGCTGATCATCGGGCTGGCGCTGGGCCCGATGGGGGCGGCCTTTGTGACCTGGTATCTGGCACTGCGAGACGGCGATCCACGCCGGATCGGTGCCCTTGCCTACCTGACACCGCTGCTGAGTACCTTGCTGCTGGTGTTGCTCAATGGAGAAACGCTGACCTCGCGCCATCTGCTGGCCGGTGCACTTATCATGGGCGGCGCCCTGCTCGGTATGCTTGGCCAACGCAACAGCGCACTGGCATCCCCAGCCAGTTAAGTCGGTAAAATAGGGCCACCTGACCATGCTGTCATAAAAACGCCATCATCCCTGTTTAGGCTCGGGCCACGCTCCCCCATAGTCTGTGCCGACAGGAATTACCCCGTGAAAATCGCCCATTACGCCACCCTCTCCTCCCTTGTTTTGTTATTGGTTGCGGGAGGACAGGCGCTGGCCCTCTACCTCGGCTGGCAACAGCTTGCCCGCACCAATCAGGCCCAGCATCAGCACGAGACGCTGCAACAACTGGTGACGGTGAGCCTGCAAAACAGCCTGCGTGACTACCTCAACAGCGGCGATCCACAGCAACTGACAGCAGCGGAGAAGGTCCGTCAGCAAGCGCTTTCCTCGCTGGCCGCTCAGGATGATGCCGTGGCGGCCCCGCTCAGACAGCAACTCGAACAGATGGCGCAGCGCATCGCGCACGACTATCAGGCCGCAGGCAAGCTCTCGGGCAACAGCCAGCTGCTGCTGCAAAACGCTGAGAGTGAGCTGGGCAGCCAGGCCATGGCGCTGATCCGCTATGGGGAGCAAGGCGCCAGCACGGAACAATCTGCCGCGGCACAGCAATATCGCAGCGGCGCAGCCGAGATCCTGGCGGGCCTGCCGCGCCTCGCCCATTTGCGCCAAAGCTATATGGAGCAGGGCAATGAAAAGATGCTCGAAGGGATCCGCTTCGAGCTGGAGGCACTGCAAAAACAGGCGCAAGCGCTGCAAGTCTTGCCGCTGCTCGGCCTGTATGAAGAGGCGCCCGCCGATGAGTTCACGCTGGGGGAGCCGTTGCGCAAGGAGCTGGGAGATCAACCGCGCAGCGAATTACGCTCGCTGCTGGGCCGCTATCCGCAGGAGCTGGCCAACAGCCGCACGGCGCTTCAGCAACAACAGGCTGGCCGCCAGACCGTGCAGCAAGACATCATGGCGATGTTGCAAGCGACCAGACAGATGGGGGAACAACTTGCCCACGAACGGCAAGCCGTCAATCAGGAGCTGGCCACCATCCTCGGCACGCTGGCGCTCTGTCTGGTGATAGTCGCCCTGCTGTTTGCGCTGGTGCAACGACGCTGGCTGCTCACCCCCTTGTTGCGACTGCGCGGAGCCTTTATGCAGCTTGATCAGACGGGGCAGGCCGAGCCGTTGCCTGCCGGGCGCGATCGCAACGAGCTGGCCGATATTGTTGCCAGCTACAATCGGCTGATCGGTCGCCTGCAACTGGACCAACAACAAAAAGAGGGGCAGCTGTCAGCGGTATCCCTCAGCCTGCAAGGGATGGTCAGTCAGGTTGACGAGATCCACCACAGCACCCGCACCACCGTACAGGTGGTCGACGAGAGCGGCCAGATGATGGATGAGCTGAACCAGCTGGCCGGAGAGGTCCATCAGGTCGCCGCCGACATCGCCCAGCATGCCCACCATAACGAACAGGCGATGAGCCAGAGCGAAGATCTGGTGGGGAGCATGCTACACGCCACTCATCAGACCGGACTGGCGATTGACGAGAGCGATGAGGCGCTGCAAGCCCTCACCCGCTCGGTTGCCGATGTGACGGCCATTGTCGATGTGATCGGTCATATCGCTCAGCAGACCAACTTGCTGGCCCTCAACGCCGCCATCGAAGCGGCCCGCGCAGGGGAACAGGGACGCGGTTTTGCGGTGGTCGCCGATGAGGTGCGCCACCTCTCGGCCAATACCCAGCAATCCCTCAACCAGATCACCGATATTCTGGGGCGCCTGACCCAATCCGGCGAACAACTTGGCACTGTACTGAACCGGATCACCAGCGAATCAAGCCGCCAGCGGGCGCAGGCGGAACAACTGCGCCAGACTACCCAGGCTGTGCGGGAGATCGCCCGCAACACCGCAGTGATCGCCCTGCAGGGGGCCGACAACGCCAAAAGTCAGGAACACAAGCTGGCCAGTTTTGCCGATCTGATCGCCCGTATCCATCAGCATGCTCGTCAGGTGAGTCAGCTCTCGGTGCAGGTCTCCTCCCATATTCACCATCAGGCGCAACAGATCCCCCGCATCCTCGGCCAGCAAGGCTGAACCCTATTCGCCCCACATCTTTGCCAGATCACTTTCCCTCGACCAGAGGGAAAGTTTTTTTGTAGCACAAAATTATCTGTTATCGGCAGGTTAACTGACACCTCGTCCCCCGTACCGGATGAAAACCCGCACTGGCGCTGCCCGCAGCCTCAAGAAAACGCTCTCATCACCGTGATACCTGCCATGAGGCTGTTTACGACCTTGCCCATGATTATTTGCACTCGGTCATACTTTTGAAACGTTGAGGGAACTTTTCATTGATATTTCGCACCGCGAACGTACTCTTGGGGTTGTCCGATAGCCAAGAATCGGAACATAAAAAACAACATGTGATGATCAGGACTGCCAACTACAGATGTGCCAAGACATCCGGGTTTGCAGGTAGCCAAGACAAGATTTTTTGCCCTTCGGGGTTTTGATTGCAATGCCAATACCGAGCGGTAGGCCCGATGCCAACTGCCGGAAAAAAAAGCTAAGTCCATAAAATCAGGAGCAATTAAAATGGAAAAAGTGATCTTCAAGCGCGCCGCTTTGAGTGCCGCTGTGGTAGCCGCTCTGGTCGCCCCCGGTATGGCGTTGGCAGCTCAGGACATGATGAGCCCGGAATACGGCCAGTCCTATGAAACCTTCGTTAAAGACTCCAAACTGACCGGCGGTATCTTCTACTTCCAGCGTGACCGTGAGCGTATTGACGGTAATCCCAACATGGGTCAAATCGGTGAACCTGGCGATTCAAACTACAGCCCGTCGCGTCACAAAGGGCAGTACGAGAACAACCTTAATCATGCCACTGCGCAAATTGCCCTTAACTTTAACTCTGGTTACGCATGGGATGTAGTCGGTTTAGATGTTGGCGGCTTTGGTGCTTATGACTTGGCCGTATCAGAAAATCATGCAGTGAACCAAGAAAACGAATTCTCGTTTGCAGGTCGCAACTGGGGCAACAACGCTAAAGATGGCTCTCCGGAGAATGGCTTTAGCCTCTCCAACGCAGCGATGAAGCTGAAGTTCATGGATGGTGGCATCACTGCGAAGGGTGGTTATACCCAGCTGTATGTCCCAGGTCAGATCGGTGTTAACTGGTCCTATCAACCGGGTACCTATCGTGGTGGCCAAGTTGAAGGCAACTTCGGCGGTCTCTATCTGACCTATGCCATAGCAGATGAGTACAAGTCACCTTGGTACAAAGAGACCCAGGTCTTCTCGCGTGGCAAGGCATGGCACGCCCCGTTCTCCGATGCAAACGTTATTGATTATATCCACGGTATCGCAGCCCGTTACACCTTCGAGAACGGCACAGCTGTGACCGGCTCTTTCGGTCAGTCCGAAGGCTATATGGATAGCTACCACGTCAAACTGGCCCACAAGTTTGACGTGCTGGGTGGCCTCTCCACCAGCTACCAATTCTACGGTTCTGAGACGGATACCAAAACAACTCTTAGTGATGGCTCACAACTCGAAACCTATGACGGACTCGCATGGCAGCAGGCTTTGACCGCAGCTTGGAACTACGCCCAGTACGGTTTCCGTCTGGAAGGGCTGTGGACCAAGGCTGAAGGTGCGGAAGGCAACTACCTGCCCCGCCTGACCCGTGGCTACGGCAACTCCCAAGGCGCCAACGAAATTTGGTGGGACTCCCGCTCCGACTGGAACGCCAACAACGAGAAAGCCGTCTTCTTTGGTGTCACCCGTTCGCTGGATGATCTGGTTGGCGCCCCTGGCTGGTCCGTCGGTGTATCCGGTGCCTACGGTTGGGATATCGAGAAAGGCGATGGCACTAAAGCCACCAACGGTGAAGATACCGAGTGGGCAACCAACTTCGATGTCAGCTATACCGTGCAGGATGGCAAGCTGAAAGGCACCCTGTTCAAGCTGCACTACACCGACTATAACAACGATATCACCCAAAAAGGTGGTTGGACCGAGTATCCCAACATCTTCGCCTCCGAAAAAGACGTCAAGTTCCACATCATCATGCCGTTTACCATCATGTAATCAGGCAATACCATGTCAGCAAACCGGGCTACTTGGCCCGGTTTTCTTTTTCCTGATCAGCGGGTTAACATCCACCCTTGGGTTAGGATTCAACACACCTACAGACCTGCCATGACGAGGATGTCACCATGTCGCGATTTGTTCTGATCACCGGTTGTTCCAGCGGTATTGGCCTCGCCGCCGCACAGGCGCTGGGGCAGCACGGTTTTACCGTGATCGCCTCGGCGCGCAAGGCGGAAGATGTGGCCCGTCTGCAGCAACAGGGATTGCTGGCGGTACAGCTGGATCTGGCGGACCCAGCTTCCATCGAACTGGGTGCCAGTGCGGCGCTCCATCTAGCAGGCGGGCGCCTCTATGGCCTGTTCAACAACGGCGCTTATGGCCAACCCGGGGCGCTGGAAGACCTGCCCACCGAAGCGCTCAGGGAGCAGTTCAATACCAACCTGTTTGGCTGGCACCATCTGATCCGACAGGTGCTGCCGCCGATGCTGGAGGCCAAAGAGGGGCGGATAGTGCAGAACAGCTCGGTGCTGGGACTGGTTGCTATGAAGTATCGCGGCGCCTATAACGCCAGCAAATTTGCACTGGAAGGTTATAGCGACACTCTGCGCCTCGAACTGGCGGGTAGCGGGGTACATATCAGCCTGATTGAACCGGGCCCCATCGATACCCGTTTTCGTGCCAATGCCCGCAGCGCCTTCTTGCGGCACATCGATCCGGCCCAGAGCCGTCATCAGTCGGCCTACCGCCAGACCCTGACGCGGCTGGAAAAAGAGGGAGCAACCAGCGGCTTTACCCTGCCGAGCGAAGCCTGCATCCCGCCGCTGCTCCATGCGCTGACCCACGCCCATCCCAAGGCACGCTATCCGGTGACCACTCCGACCCGGCTGTTTGCCTTCTTGCGACGGGTATTGCCCACTCGCTGGCTCGATAAACTGCTGGCAAAATCGGCCTGATCCCGTAATTGACGGTGGGCATCAGGTGGCCCATGTAGAGTTAGCTGCGTAACGGCATCACCCGTCCCGCCGACCTGGTTTGCCCCTCTCTTCAATAGTGCTCGCCATTGCTGTAGTAGGCACTCTTGACCAGAGGGATCACCTGCACCACCACATAGGTCTGCTCCCCCAGCACCCGTTTCAAATGGCGCGTGATAAGGCGCGCGGCGGCGTCCTGCATCTCTTGTGGCCGCTCGAACCAGTGCAGCTCGACAAACGGAAAACCCGTCTCTGGCTCACCGTTGCGTATCCAGCAACTCTCCACCCGCTCCATGGTGACAAACTCCGGCTTGCCGCCGGTCAGCTCGCAAAGCTCGGCCAGCAGCGGGCCGCTCACCTGTTGCAGGGTCTCGAGCGCCACGGCGCGAAAACGAAGATGGGGCATGGCAAACCTCTTGGTTATCTGAAATGAGGACTTATCATAGGAGTTATTGTCAGCAAGAGAAGTCACCCGGCGCATATTAAGGATCCCCATGAGATTTCATCGCACCCTCTTTGCCTTCCTGCTCTGCCTGCTGCTACCGCTGCACGCCTTTGCCGATCCCGCCTTCTATCGGGTGAGCAAGGGCAACCAGCAACACTGGCTGCTGGGCTCCATCCATGCGGGCAAACCAGCCCTCTATCCTCTGCCCGAGCCGGTCGAGCGTGCCTGGCTGCAGAGTCGCGCACTGGTGATGGAGGTGGACATGAACAGCATCACGCCGGATCAGTGGCAACAGACCGGCTCTCTCACCCGACTGGTGGATGGCAAACCGCTCAAGGATCATCTGCCTGCCGAGCTCTATCAACGCACTCTGATGGCAGGCGCCCGCTATGGCATCGACGAGGCGACCCTCGCCACCCTGCGCCCCTGGTTTGCCGCCATTACCCTGACCCAGGCCGCCATGGCCCGCTCCGACTTCAAGAGTGAACTCGGGATAGATCAGCACTTTGCCACCCGGGCCGCCAAAGAGGGCAAACCGGTGGTGGGCTTTGAAACCCTGCTGGAACAACTCGGTTATCTGGCCAGCGTGGGTGACAACCAGACCCTGATGCTCGCCAGCACCCTGGATGAGCTACCAATGCTGGAGAGTGGTTTCGCCGCCGTGATGAAGGCGTGGCAGCAGGGAGATGAGGCGACACTGATCAATCTGCTCAAGGAGGAGATGGCCCCGCCTGCGCTACAAAGCTGGATGGAGCAGACCCTGCTGGCCGAGCGCAATCACAACTGGCTGAAGAAATGGTCCACCCTGCCCAACGAGAGCTTTATCGTGGTAGGCGCCCTGCACCTTTACGGCGAACAGGGGTTGCTGGCGTTGCTGGAACGGCAAGGATGGCGCATTACCCCGCTCACCACACCGGGCCCTGTGCAGGCTCGGTCGCAAGGAGTCCAGTGAGAACGATCACAGATTGCACTGGTTATTAAACAACCTGCAAGGGAGTTGATCGGGATCATCCCGGACGGGGCAAAGAGGTATTTATCATGCCTGTCATCAACCGGGTGACAGGAGCAATAAAATGGATTTTTGGCTGGACCTGATGTTTGGCAACAGCGTGGGATTGATGTCGATGCTGGTGATTATCGGCACCTTCTTGCTCATCAGCTCTTACGCGGCCTACTTCATCTACAAGGTGATGCACTCGCAACCGCCTCATTCACAGCAACCCCATTCTCAACAACCCAAAGAGGGAAAATAATCCTCTGACCACAGGCGGCAGTTCACACTGACCGCCTGTGCTGTTTTATGGTTCGCGACTGTGATTCCCGAGCCAAGCTGCACTGGTATCCATGCTGGGCCTCCCTTATCCCCCTCCCCCTTTCCCCGTTTTCTGTGCTGGTTGCGACCGTTATAATGGCCCCCACTTTTTCTTATGGGGAGCCTGCCGTGTCTCATAACGACGAACTCTCGCTATTTATGAATGAAGTGGCCGACGTGCGGCCCATTCGCAGCGACAACATCCATCCCCATGCGGCCAAATCCGCCCCGACCGAGGCGCAGCTCGCTCGCCGTCAGGCTGCCACCGCCGAGCAACTCGCCCTCGACCACCTCACCATGGAGGCCATCGAGATGCGCGATCCGCACGAAATCGTCGGTTTCAAGCGCGATGGGGTGCAGGAGGGGGTCTACAAGAAGCTGCGGCTCGGCAAATACGAGCTGCAGGCCAGCCTGGACTTGCACCAGAAAACCCTCAACGAAGCGCGCCAGACGCTGGTGCAGTTCATTGCGGATTGTGAAGTCCGGGATATCCGCTGCCTGCTTATCCTGCACGGCAAGGGGGAGCGCAGCACCCCGCGTGCCCTGCTGAAAAGCTATGTGAGCGCCTGGTTGCCGCAACTGCCCGCCGTCATGGCGATCCACAGCGCCGAGCGTCGCCACGGCGGCAGCGGTGCTCTATACGTGCTGCTGCGCAAAAGCGAACGCAAAAAAGCGGAAAACCGCGAACGGCACCAGAAGCGGCTCGGCTAATCCGCCTCTCGCCACTACGCCTTTGGCCCGCCTGCATGATGGTGGTCAACTATACAGCGGCGGTGTTAGCATCGAACGGCCCCGAGCATGCCAGGTACGGGGCGGCATACCATCAGGGACGATAACAAGGACAATCCCATGTCATATCAAAAGCTTGAACAACATCAGCAACAGATCCACCGCTTTAGCCACCTCGCCGCCATCTGCGGCTGGGATCAGGCGGCCATGATGCCTGAGGGGGGCAACGATGCTCGCGCCGAAGCGATGGCCGAACTCGGTCTGCTGATCCACCAGAAGCGTACCGCTCCCGAGCTGGGTGACTGGATTGCCAGCGCCGAGAGTGAGCCGCTCGATGAAGTGCAACGGGCCAACCTCGGCGAGATCAAGCGCCAGTGGCAAGATGCCAGCCTGCTGCCCGGTGAGCTGGTCGAAGCGCTGTCGCTCGCTGGCAGCAAGTGCGAACACGCCTGGCGCAACCAGCGCAAGAACAACGACTGGGCCGGTTTTGCCCCCAATCTCGAGGAAGTGGTGAAACTCTCCCGTGAAGTGGCGCAACTGCGGGCCGATGCGCTTGGCGTGCGCCCCTACGACGCCATGCTGGCCCTCTATGAGCCGGGCATGACCAGCGCGCGGCTCGATCAGATCTTCGGCGATCTCGCCAGCTGGCTGCCGGCTCTTATCCAGACCGTGAGTGAACAGCAGAAGGGCGATGCCCTGCTGCTGCCGCAAGGCCCCTTCCCCATCCCGACCCAGCAAGCGCTCGGTCAGGAGGTGATGGGACTGCTCGGCTTTGATTTCGCCCACGGCCGGCTCGATGTGAGCAGTCACCCCTTCTGTGGCGGCGTGCCGACCGACGTGCGGATCACTACCCGCTATAACGAGCAGGAGTTTGTCTCCAGCCTGATGGGCATAGTGCACGAGACCGGTCACGCCCGTTACGAGCAGGGGCTGCCGCGCCATCTGCTGGGTCAGCCGGTGGCCGAAGCGCGCTCCATGGCGATCCACGAGAGTCAGAGCCTGTTTTGCGAGATGCAGCTGGGCCATCATCCGGCCTTCCTCGCGCTGCTGGCACCACACATTCGTCACCACTTCGGCGAACAGGCGGCGTTTGCGCCGGACAATCTGGCCAAGCTCTACAGCCGGGTCGAGCCGGGCTTTATCCGGGTCGATGCGGACGAGGTGACCTATCCGGCCCACGTAATCCTGCGCTACGAGCTGGAGCGCGATCTGGTGGAAGGGAAGATCGAGGTGGCCGACATCCCCGAGCTGTGGGATGCCAAGATGCAGCAGTGGCTGGGGCTCTCCACCAAGGGCAACTACCGCAATGGCTGCATGCAGGATATTCACTGGACCGACGGCTCGTTCGGCTACTTCCCGAGTTACACCCTGGGTGCCATGTATGCCGCCCAGCTGCGTTTTGCCCTCGAGAAAGAGCTGGGCAGCATGGGTGAGGTGATCGCGGCGGGCCGCCTGCCGGAGATCTTCGGCTGGCTCGGGCGCAACATCTGGTCACAGGGGAGTCTGCACAGCACCGACGAGCTGGTGCGCCGCGCCACCGGTGAAGCGCTCAACCCGCACTGGCTGCGCCAGCATCTGGAACAGCGTTATCTGAAGTGATGCGTGCTACACGGGTAAAACAAGACGGGGCCATGACAGGCCCCGTTTTTATGGCGGTGCATGGCACAGCAGGCCGCCACCACCATGCTGTAAAAAGAGAAAATTCAGAGAGGATCAGGGGAACCCAGCAACTCGCGCAGTTGCAGGATATTACCCTCAGGGTCGAAGGCGTTGCGCACCACAAAGCCGGGCCCCGTCCACTGCTGTGACAACAAACCGCCGCCGAGATCCGCCGCCTTCGCTTCTGCCCAGGCGAGGCTGGAGACGGTGAAGAACAGCTTGATAGCCCCCTCTTCCCGCAGCTCCGGCGGCCGCTTGATAACGACTTGCCCGGCATAGGGCGCAGGAATGGCGTGGATCAGCAGCTGGATATCGCTGTTTTCCAGCACTACCAACTGCTCATCCTGACTGCAGACCACCATCTGCAGCAATGTACGGTAAAAGTGGGTCAGCAGGCCCGGATCCTTGGCATAGATCAGGGCACCGGCGCGAGCGGGGCCTGGCATGGAGCACTCCTCAACAGTGAACGGCTGGGTGGACAGATCTCCACCATCTCACAGTTGCGCGCCCCGTTCGATCCTTTTTAGCGGCTCGCCAGCCTCACTGCACAAAGTGCCACTGCCGCAGTACCAATGTCGGAGGCGGTTCCTGAGCGTCCCCCAGATCTGCCATGCCCAGCGCCTCGTCGTAGTGCACCCCCCCCGCACCGCTCTCGGTCAGATGCTTGGCCCGCACCGCCCCGTACAAGCCGCCACTTCCGCTGATCTTCATCTCGGTGAGCGGGGCATAGAGGGCGGCATAGAGCGGGGTATTGCCCGACAGCTTGACCCCATCCTTGCCGCTATACGCGGAATAGATGGAGATAGCGGGCATACCGCCAGCGGTCAGCCCCTGTTTGGCTGCCGTGACCTCGGCACCGGCCCCGAGATCAACCTTGCCGCTGACGATCAGGGTCAGGCTGCTCCCCTCGCTCACCGTCAACTTGTTGCTGCCAGTCATGGTGAAATCCTTGTCGATCAGCAGTACCACATCCCCCTTGATGGTGAGGCTGGCATCGGCCCCCATATTGAGGCTGTCGAGCTGGTAAACGGTCTGCTCCTTGCCAAACAGCTCCCCCTTGCCGGGTAGCGGCAGCCCGGGCTTGTGTTGGTTGCTGCTGGTGACCGAGCCGGTGGCGAGATCCGTGGTCAGCACCATCTGCTGGGTGGCACCCAGCGTCAACGGGCCATTCAGCGGCAGATTGGCCAGCTTGGGAGAGTTCGGCAACGCGGCCACATTGAGCGGGTCACACACCTGCCCGGCCACCGGTGGCAACCTGGGATCGTTGCGGTACTCGGGATCCAGATATTTCTGGTTCTCCTGATCTTTAAAAAAACCAGCGCCACCATAATTGAGCTTGCCGCTGTCGATGCTGGTGCCCCAATCCATGGAGACATTACCGTTGACCGCAACCTGACCACCAATGCGCCCCCCTTTCAGGGTCAAACTGCCGCCCCCTTTCACATTGCCGGAGACCCGGACAATCTTGTCAGAAGAGGGGGAGATAATGACGTCACTCCCGGCATTCACGTTGCCGGAGATGGGGGAAGATCCGTTGAGGGTCACGGAGCCCGTCGCCCGTACATCGCCCCAAATTGGCGAATTGCCGTCGAGCACTACATTGGCCTTGTCGCTAACGGTCGCCACCTTGGCATTCTGCTTAATGTTGGTGCCGCCATATTTGCCCTGACGCGAGTCATAGCTGTCGATAAAACCGCTACCGGAGAGGCTGAGCCCTTCGCATACCACCACCGAATCCTGAAAGATGAGATTGCCGGGCTCGCGCTTGAGGGCAAACAGGGCATTGAGGCTGGCATTGCCCTCCAAATAGCGGCCATGGCTCTGCAATGCCAGCTTGCTCCCGGCGGAGGCATCCAGCTGTTCGATGCTAAAGCGGCTACCCGCCATGGCCCCTTCGCCCTTGCTTGGCACCTTCTGCACCAGCTGAGCCCACTCTATCCGCGGTTCGGCGCCAAGGGCCTGATGCAGGGCACGATAACTCTCGTTCATCCCCTGCTCGGCACTGAGCTGCGCATTGATCTTCTTGTGAAAATTGCCGCTCAGGCGAGTTTGCAACTGGTTCTCCTGAATGCTGGTAAACACCAGCAGACTCGACAGCAGGCTCACCACCAGCACCACCAGCAGTACGGCTCCCCGCTGCCCCTGCAATCCCTTGTTCATCCCGCTCCCCCTGCTGTGGCGTTGGCACCGGATGTGGCCAACGCTGCCGCCCAGACCGCCTTGCGGCGGGCCACCTGCACCTCTACTCCCGGTGCCAGATAGCTGGGCAGCCCTTCGGGCAAGATGCGGATATTGACCAGTGCACCCTGCTGGCCGAATTCAAGATCCTGAAGATGGGCCAGCAACAGGCGCGGGCCATCTCCGTCATCGCAACTGAGTACCGGCGGCGTGAAGCGGTACTGCTCGGTAAAATCGGCGGTTTTCTGGTTGCCAAGGCAGGAGAGCACCTGATTGCCCCCCTCTACCTTGAAAGCCAGCGTCAGGCGATCAGGGGTCACGGCTATCAGCTGATCCGCCTGCTTGATGCTGTTGGTAAAGGTGAGAGTGGCAAAGCGCAGCACTTCGTTCGCCTGCTCCAACGCCTTGCTCTGCTCGACCGTGCTCTTGATCGGGGCGTAACCGGCAAAAATCGCCAGCATCAGCATCAGACCGAGCACCATAGAGATCATCAGCTCGACGAGACTGACGCCTCGTTGCCGTGAGGGGACACTCAGCATAAAGGCGGAAATCCTGCGTTCAGCTCCACCCGCTTGGCGCCGGAGACCCGCTCATCCTGCCACTCGATAGCGACCACAAAATTGTCGCTATAACGGTTCGGTAGCACCAACCGGTGGCCATCCTGCAGGGTGAAGCGGGCAAGAAAATCGGCCTGGGTGAACCGCTCGGGCTTGCGCTGCACTTCGCACAGCGAACTCCAGATCTGCTCCACGCTGTTGCTCGCCTCTATGGTGGCCAGGGTGCTCTGCAAGCTGTAATGCGCTTGCTGCAACGAGACCACCTGCCCCTTGGCGAGACCGAGAAACACCATCACCGCCAACACCATGGAAACCATGATCTCCACCAGATTGAAGCCTTGCTGGCGGGCAAGTGCGGCGTATCTCATGAGCAGCTCCCTTGCAGCAGCTGGCCGCTCGGGGCCACGCAAAGGACCCGCTGCTCACCGAGGCGATTGGCCAGAATGATCTCGGCGTGGCTGCTGCTGCCGGTTGGCGCGATCTGGATGGGGTCAAACGGCTTGATCACCACGCCGCCACCGGGAGCCGATGCCTGACGCAACCGCTGGCTGTCGGCCATCACCTCCCAGCCACCGTTCTCGGTGCCCTGCAGTACCACCGGCAGGGTCAGCTTGACCGCTTCGCTGCGGGCAAAGCGGTATGCTGACGCGAGTTCGGTCGCGCTGCGATCGAGCCGTTCGGCCGCGAGGCGCTGACTCATGGAGGGCAACCCGACCAATAGCAAGATGGCGGCTATACCGACCGTGATCATCAACTCAATCAGAGTAAATCCGCGCACATTCATCTTATGATCCCCAGCAGTCATGGCGATTGGCCGCGCGATAACCGGTCTGATCGAGGGTCAGAGTGCCGCACTCATCCTGTTGTCGCGTCGTTGGAATGGCTTTAAGCAGGTAGTCGCCAGCATCTTGCTGGCTGTAGCTGAACTGGTAGAAATCCGTGTTGGAAGGGGTAGCAAACGTGTCTGGATAACGGCCCTGTTGGGTATAGATATGTTCGAGGGCGAGCGCCTGCTCCAGCAATTGCTGCTGCGCTTCGTAACGACGTCCCTGTTGCAGATAACCCTGATACGCTGGCAACGCGATGGCCGCGAGAATGCTGACAACCGTCATGGCGATCAACAACTCGATCAGACTAAACCCCCGGCAATGGGGCCATGCCTTACAGTCGTTCACTTATCATCCTTGGCAAGTGTTGTTGTTATTGGTCGGCCCTGGGCCGCAAACGTGATGACTTAATAATCATCAAAAATTAACTAACTCGATTGAACAACACAAAATCGCCACACTCAATGTAAAAAAGATAGTTATGTGATCTGTTATTAATTTTTAAGCACTTTTCGCCGCCACTAATCTCGCTATGCAAATAAAGCTAAGCCAATCGTGCCTACGAACCGTCCGTTATGCTCCCTTCTGTCGAGCCGAGAGATATGAATAACAGCGTGACGAAGAGTGAAACCCGGCCGTGCAATGAAAGAGCAAAAAAACCTTTGGCCAATTTTTGCTATCCCTGTCCGTTTCTGGCTAGTCACGGCCCCCGAGCCCCCTTACTCTCTTGCCATCTATTCCAGCAAAGCCGCCAACACCATGAATGCAAAGCACAGCCCTGAGTCGTCACCGGATGAGGTAATCAACACCCTCAGCCGCGAACAGTGTCACGCCGCACGGCTCGCGCGCGACGCGCGCTTCGATGGCCGCTTCTATACTGGCGTGCTCTCGACCGGCATCTACTGCCGGCCTGTCTGCCCGGCACGGCCACCGCACGAGCACAATGTGCGCTACTTCCAAAGCGCCGCGGCCGCCGAGCTGTATGGGCTGCGACCCTGCCTGCGCTGCCGCCCTGAGCTGGCCCCCGCAGCCCGTGGCGATCTGCCGGTTGAACTGGCACGTCTGCTGGCGCGCATCGATCGCGGCGAGCTGGCGGAAGGCACGCTCGCCAAACTGGCCACTGAGGCAGGGATCAGCGAACGCACCCTGCGCCGCCAGTTCGAGCAACATCTCGGCGCCTCACCAAAACAGGTGGAGCAGACGCGCCGCCTGCTGCTCGCGAAACGGCTGCTGACTGAAACCGGGCTGCCCATTACCGACATCGCGTTTGCCGCCGGCTTTGCCAGCATCCGCCGCTTCAATGACGCCTGGCTCAACGCCTACGGACTGGCCCCGCGCTCCCTGCGCCAGCAGGAGCAGCACGATGACGCGCCAGAGCACATGAGTGCGCAGCCCCGCGGCGCAACCCTGACACTGCAACTGCCCTACCGCCCCCCATATGACGTGGCGGCCATGCTGGCGTTCTACCGGCTGCGGGCAATCCCGGGGCTGGAGCGGGTAGATGGCGAGGTGTATGAGCGGCGCTATCGGGTCGGCGATCAGGTCGCGCAGGTGCGTATCGCGCAGGGCAAGGGGCATAGCCTGCAACTCACCGTGCATGACCTGCCGCTCGCGGCACTGCCCGATCTACTCTACCGGGTGCGCCGGATGTGGGATCTCGATGCCGATATGCAGCGGATCGGTGATCTGCTCGGTCAGGATCCGCTGCTCGCCCGCTTGCAGGTGCGCTGGCCCGGCGTACGGCTGCCGGGTGGCTGGGACGAATACGAGGTGATGCTGCGCGCCATCGTCGGCCAGCAGGTCTCGGTCAAGGGAGCAATTACCATTCTGGGGCGACTGGTGGCACGCACCGAGGCACAATTCGGGGTGGCGCAATTGCCGACCCCCGCCCAGCTGTGCGAACTCGATCTCGACGGTATCGGCATGCCCGGCAGCCGCATTCGCACCCTGCGCGGAGTGGCACAAGCACTGGCCAGCGGTGAGCTGACCCTCACTACGGCCAGTGACGAGCAGTTGCTGGCGCTACCGGGTATAGGCCCCTGGACTGTCTCTTACTGGCGGCTGCGCTGCGGGCTGGACACCGATGCCTTCCCCGCCTCCGATCTGGTGCTGCAAAAAGCGCTGGGGGGGGGCACCAAGCTGCCGGTGAAGGAGGTGTTGGCGCAAAGCGCCGCCTGGCAGCCGTGGCGCAGCTATGCGGCCAGCTGGCTGTGGCACGCCATGAGTGAAGCGCCCAATTTGCTGCTCCATGCCACCGGCAACGAACAACAGCCAGATACCCAACCACAGGAGATAACCCCATGATCCGCTACGATATCCTGCCGACCCGCTGCGGCGATCTGCTGGTTGCCATCAATGAATCTGGTCTGGTACACGTGGACTTTGTGGCGGGCCTGCGGACACTGCCCGATATGAGTTGCTGGCAGCAAGACCATGGGGCGTTGGCCCCCTTCCTCGCCGAGTTTGACGCCTATTTTGCCGGTCGCTTGCAGCGCTTCTCCCTGCCCCTTGCCGCCCGTGGTACCGCCTTTCAGCAGGCGGTGTGGCAAGCGTTGTGCGACATACCCTACAGCGAGACCCGCAGCTACGGCGATATCGCTCGCGCCATCGGCAAACCCGATGCGGTGCGGGCAGTAGGCGCAGCAAACGGCCGTAATCCGCTCTCGATCATCGTCCCCTGCCATCGGGTGATCGGCCAAAACGGCAGCCTGACCGGCTATGCGGGGGGATTGGAGATTAAAAAAGCACTGCTGGCGCTGGAGAGGGGCAATTAAAGGAGGGTGGGCAGAGAACCTGCGATAAAAAACTGCCCCTTTCCGGACGAAGAAAGGGGCTCATTGCTCAGCGTTTCAGGCTGCCCATCACATGCATTTCGCAGCGATTGCAGTCAAAGCGCAGGCGGAAGGTGTCTTTACCCATCTTGAGCTCCAGCGGCTCAGCCTTGAGACCTGGCACCTCGTTCGGGCAGAGGTTCTGGCTATAGCGGATGCAATGCTTGGTGATCATCAGCACCACTTCCCGCTCCTCCTTGTTCGCTTCATAGGCGGGGGCAATGCGCTCCACACCGTGCTCATGGAAGAACTTTTCAGCCGCGCTGTTAAGCACGTTGCCAAGGTAGGAGAGACGGTGCTGGGGATAGTTGATATCCCGCAGGGCGATCCGTCGCTCGGGGCGCTGGTAGCTGGCCACGCGAGCCGCCTCCAGCGCAGCAATGCCATCCCGGCGCAAACCGTTGAGCTGTGATGCGGCGATAAATAGCGGCCTCGTTACTGCCAACTCAATCTTGCGTGCCACAAACAGGGTATTGCCGAGTTTGCCAAGCTGATCCCGCGCCTGTTGCAGCGCCCGCTCCGGGTTGTCGGCAGGCTGCTTGTCGCAAGGCAGGGTCACCGCAACGCTGATGCCCTGCTCGTCGGTGAGCGTGAGGCTCACTCCCTCATCACACTCAGTCAGCACCATATCGACCCGGATGCGGCGATCCGCGCTCGCCTTCTCCAGCATCTTGCTGAACGCCTGATCGTGGTTGCGGTAGATTTCGGTCCCCACCTTTAGCCCCGGCATGCGTTCTGACAGGAGTAACTGCTTACCTTCGACCTTGTTGAGGCGCATCCCCACCAGCTCGTTGTTCGGCTTGAAGAAGCCCAAACCGTCACCGTTGTTGAGGGTGACCGGTTTGCCGTCAATCTCGATACCGTCACGGGTCACCTTGGTGACACGTCCCAGCGGTTCACCCACATATTTCGGGCTTTTGGTGGAGTCGATACCCTGATGACGGCCATGGAGGAAGTAGTCTGTGCTGCCGCGGTTGAAACTCTTCTTGGGGTCAGGCGTGAAGCTGTAGCGGCAACGACCCGCCGAGGCAGCGACCAGATCGGAGCGGCTATCCAGAATGGCGTCCAGCTTCTGGCGATACCAGGCGGTAACGTTTTTAACGTAGTCGAGCCCCTTGAGTCGCCCCTCGATCTTGAAGGAGCGGATCCCCGCCTCGATCAAGGCCTCCAGGTTGTTGGTCTGATCCATATCCTTGAGGGACAGCAGGTGGCTGTCGGCCACCAGCACTTCACCGTCCGGCTTTTGCAGCGAGCAGGGCAAGCGACAGAGCTGGGCACACTCGCCGCGGTTGGCACTGCGACCGGTACGGGCATGGCTGATGTTGCACTGGCCGCTGTAGGAAACGCAGAGCGCGCCGTGGATAAAGAACTCCAGCTGCACATTGGTCGCTGCGCTGATCTCGCGGATCTGCGCCAACGACAGTTCGCGCGCCAGTACCACCTGAGAGAAACCCACATCCTGCAGAAACTTCACCTTCTCCGGCGTGCGGTTGTCGGTCTGGGTACTGGCATGGAGCGCGATGGGAGGCAAATCCAGCGCCAGCAGCCCCATATCCTGGACGATGAGCGCATCGGCACCAGCTTCATAAATTTGGTAGGTCAGCCGCCGGGCCTGCTCCAGCTCGTGATCGTGCAGCAGGGTGTTGAAGGCGACAAAGACCTGGGCTCCGAAGCGATGGGCGTGGCGCGCCAGCGCTTCGATATCTTCGATGGTGTTGCCCGCCGCACTGCGGGCGCCAAAGGCCGGCCCCCCCATGTAGACGGCATCGGCACCATGGTTGATGGCCTCGATGCCGTAGGCGAGGTTCTTGGCCGGAGCCAGCAGCTCCAACCGGTTGTTGTGGCTTAACGGGTGCTTGTTCTGGTGCATGGTCTCGGGATCAGGGCGGACAGCAAATGGGCGCTACTCTAGCCCATTCACCACCCCCGTGCCTTGATCCCGCTTAAGGTATCCGCAAAATGCAGGATTAGATAACCACCTTGAGTGCCAGTCCAAGCAGCACCAGGCCGCTCACCTTATCGATCACAAAGGATTTGGCTTTAAGCCACGCCAGCACCGGCCCGCGGGAGAGCACCAGCGCCACCAGCACGTACCAGACTGCATCGATCCCGCCCGCGGTCAGCATCATGATGCCCCCCTCGCTCCAGCCGGTATCGGCCCGCACAAACTGGCTGAACAGGGCGATGAAGAAGACCGCCAGCTGGGGATTGAGGAAAGCCACCATAAAACCTTCAAAGGCCCCCTGCCGACCACGCAATTGATGCACCTCTTCACTCGCTTCGCCGCTGGCTGGTTTTGCCAGCAGGGCTTTCACCCCGAGCCAGGCAAGAAATGCGGCGCCGCCGTAGCGGATCAGATCAAACAGGATCGGGGTCTGGGTGATCAAAATGGAGAGGCCAAGCGCCGTGACCAGCGCATAGATACCAACCCCGAGGCCGTGGCCAAGCGCAGTAGCGACGCCGTGCCCCTGCCCGCCCTGCACCGTGTTGCGGATGATCAGCGCCAGACTCGGCCCCGGGCTGATGGCCCCCATCACGCAGATTGCGGCCAGTGCCAGCCAACTCGTCAGTTCCATGCATTTCCTCTTTATATGCTCGATATGATGACCTGCATTCAGGGTACGGGCTGAGCCATTATGCCAGTAGTGAAAGTTATGAATAGATTCCATAACCAATGGCTATGGCACCACACAACTGACTGGGGCTAACCGCCGAGATCGAGCAGCTTGCGACTCTCGCCAACGGTACGTTGCAGGTGATCCCGCAGGAAGGGGTAGGCCAGCTCGCGAAACCAGCGGTGGGCCGGATCCTGATGGTGGCGCTGATGCCACAGCAGATGATACTGCTGGTCGCGGGTAGCAAATGGCAGATCGACAAAGGTGAGCTCATGGCCGCAGGAAAGCTGCCAGGCGATATGAGCCGGAGTGGTCATCAGGCAATCGGTGCGCAGCAACACCTCCACTGCCGCCTGAAAGAAGGGGACTCTGGCAAACCAGCGTCGACTCAGTCCCTGCGGCGCCAATACCTGCTCCACCAGGCTGTCCTTGTCGCCACCGCCACTCACCTGCAGGTGAGGCCAGGCGAGATAGTCATCGAGACTCAGCGCCTTGCCCGCCAACGGGTGATGACGTCCCATCAACACCGCCAGCCGATCTTCCCCCTGATGCAGACCGCGTATCTGCTCCGGTACCTGCTCGGTGATGGTAGAGACCAGATCGAGCTCGGACTGCCACAACTGCGGCAGCTGACGCTTGTCCCACAGGCTGTACTCCAGCGCCGCCAACGGCGCCTCTTTGGCGAGCGCGGCACAGATATCGGGCAGGATATGCTGGGCAACATAATCAGAAGACGCGAGTCGAAATACCCGCTCGCAGCGGCTCGGGTCAAATCCGGGCGCCTCGTAGAGCCGCTCCAGCGCATCGAGAGAATCCGCCAGCAGGGCGGCCAACATTTCGGCCCGTGGCGTCAGCAACCAGCGTTGCCCCTCCCGTACCAGCAACTCGTCATCAAACTCGCTGCGCAACTGGGCAAGCTGCTTGCTGATGGAGGGCTGACTCAGGTGCAGCAGCTCGGCGGCGCGGCTGATATTGCGGGTCTCCAGCAGCACCTTGAGGGTCGGCAACAAGTTGAGATTGGCTCTGAGCAAGGAGATACCCTCATCGGTGGCGAAATGCCTATCTTAGGGCAGAGGAGTCCCGCGCTTTAAGCGAAATTTCCTGCCATGCTCAGCGCGTTGCAGCCCTTTGCGACCAGATGGCGCAGCCGCTCGCCCTGCACATAACCATGACCACAAGATGACAGTGGTTGTCTCGTACGGCATAATTGCACGATTTTCCGCCCGCGGGCGATCCACTTTGAGAAGCGGTAACAAGATGAAATACGCCAATATCACCGGTTGGGGCAAATGCCTGCCTCCCTCCGTGCTGACCAACGATGACCTCAGCACCATCATGGATACGTCAGACGAGTGGATCTATCCGCGCACCGGCATCAAGGCCCGCCGGATCTCCCATGTCAGCACCTCGGATCTCGCCACCCTGGCCGGTCGCCGTGCGCTGGCCTGCGCCGGTCTGGAAGCGAGCGATCTCGATGGCATCATCCTGGCCACCGCCACTCCGGACAACCTGCTGCCAAGCGCCGCCTCTGCGGTGCAAAAGAAGCTTGGCGCCGTTAACGCCGCCGTGTTTGATCTCAACGCCGCCTGCACCGGTTTCGTCTATTCTCTCTCGGTCGCCACCTCGCTGGTGCAGACCGGCATGATGAAGAAGGTGCTGGTGATTGGCGCCGAGCGCCTCACCTACCTGCTGGACTGGGCACGCCGCGATACCGCCGTGCTGTTTGGCGATGGTGCCGGTGCCGTGGTAATCGAGGCGAGCGAGCAGGAGTGTGGCCTGATCGCCAACAAGCTGGGCTGTGACAGCGAAGCGCGTGAGATCCTGCACGTACCAAACTTCGGTACCGATCGGGTACGTTTTGCCGATATCGATGGGCTGTTCACCTTCAACTTCGAAGGGCCGGAGATCTTCAAACGCGCCGTGCGCGGCATGGGGGAAGCCACCAGCACTGTGCTGGCACAGGCCGGTATTGCGCCGGAGCAGGTCGACCTGATCGTTCCCCATCAGGCTAATATCCGCATCATCGAGACCCTCGCCAAACGGATGAATGCGCCGATGGAGAAGGTGATGGTCAACATCGAAAACTATGGCAACACCTCCGCCGCCACTGTGCCCATCGCCCTTTGCGAAGCGCTGGAGCAGGGCCGCGTCAAGCCGAACTCCTATCTGCTGACCGCCGCTTTCGGTGCCGGCCTGACCTGGGGGGCCGCCATCATCAAGTGGGGCGATCGCGTCACCCCTATCAAGGCGTGCGATGCCGAACTGCCCCCGTGTGACAAGAGCGCGCTGGAACTGATTGCCCACGCCGTGGAAGGTTGCCAGAAGGCCCACGCCAACGAGGCTTGATCCTCATCAAGAGCCTGAATCCTCAGGCTCCTTCTCTCCTTTTCATCCCCACCTGGCTCTTCCCCCCATTTCGCAAGCCGCTTGATACGGCAATCGCTGATACAAACAACTCCGATTTGCAGCCAATTAATTTTTTTCCGCTAGCCTTATTGTGCCAACTATAAATAAAGAAAAGAGCGTCAAGGGGCACCATGACTGTTTCGGTCCCGCGCCTTTACCTCTTACCAAATAATTGCACAGGGATAAGCTACGTATGGCACAACACAAAAGTGGCGTGAACACACCGCTTTGGGAACCGGTTTGCTGGATTTGCTGCATCGGGCTTGCTCTGCTCAGCTGCCTGTTGCTGCAGCTCGCCGATGCGCTGTCACCTCTCTACCTGCTGCTCAATGTGCTGGTTGGTATTGCCGCCGCGCTCTGGACATCGAGTCACTTCCACCAGCACACACTCCGACATCGTGCAGGAGAGGAACAAACCATCGCGACCGATCCTCTCGCCCACTCCATCATCGGGCTCGAACAGGTGTGCGAGAAGGCTCTACCTATCTGGTCCCAGCAAATTGAAAGCTCTCGTCAACAAACCGAAGCCGCGATGATTGACCTGACCCAACGCTTCAGCGGCTTGGCCAACAAGCTAGAGGAAGCAGTCAATGCTTCTCATCTGGCAGCCGGAGAACTGGGTGATGCCAATTCCCGTGGCATGGCTGGAGTCTTGAGCGAGAGCCAGCAGCAACTCAATGAGGTAGTGGCCATCCTGCACTCCGCCCAGGCCAATCGGGACGCCATGCTGGGTGAGATAAAAAGCCTGACCACCTACACCATAGAGCTCAACACCATGGCCATGGATGTGGCCAAAATCGCCTCCCAGACCAACCTGCTGGCCCTCAACGCAGCCATTGAAGCGGCTCGTGCAGGGGAAGCAGGCCGTGGCTTTGCTGTGGTCGCTGATGAAGTGCGCAACCTCTCCCGCCTCTCCAGCGAAACCGCCCAGAAGATGACCGACAAGGTAGACACCATCAATACTGCTATCGGCCGCGCATTCCAGATTGCCGAAAATGCTGCCGCACGGGATCACGCCTCGGCGCTCAATTCGGAGCAGACAATCGAACAGGTACTGGCCCGTTTTCGCCATGCCACCGATAGCCTGGCGGAATCCGCCTCCTTGCTGCAAAACGAGAGCACCGATATCCATCGCGAAATCTCCAGCGTCATTGTCTCGCTGCAATTTCAAGACAGGGTCAGCCAGATCCTCAGCCACGTCAGACAAAACATGGAGAGCCTCTCCAGCCACTTGGTGGCTTCCGAGCAGAGCAGCAATGCGACAGGGCCAATCCAGATCGATGCCAATCGCTGGCTGGCAGAGATGGAGCTCTCATACGCCACCGACGAACAGCGCAATATTCACCATGGTCGCACCACCCGTTCTGTCAACGCGCAACCAAGCAGCGCCGACATCACATTTTTCTAGGAGAGAGATATGGGCAAAACGATCCTGATCGTGGATGACTCGGCAACTATTCGCCAAGTCGTGGGCATGACCCTCAAGGGAGCCGGTTATGAGGTCATGGAAGCCTCTGACGGCAAAGATGCGCTCAACAAACTAGATGGCAAGAAGATCAACCTGATCATCAGTGACGTCAACATGCCGAACATGGATGGCATCACCTTCGTCAAAGAGGCCAAAAAGCTGGCCAACTACAAATTTACCCCTGTCATCATGCTGACCACCGAGTCTCAGGACAGCAAGAAGCAGGAGGGACAAGCCGCAGGAGCCAAAGCCTGGGTGGTCAAACCCTTCCAGCCCGAACAGATGCTGGCCGCAGTTGCCAAGCTCATCATGCCGTGATCCGGAGCGCATCATGCAACTACAGAATGAGCTACTCGACAACAAGGTGGTGGTGACCATGCCGGACGAGATCACCATTTATACAGTCAGCGAGCTGAAAGATGCTCTCTCGCCCTTATTGCATCAGGGGAACGAACTGGAGCTGAATCTGGCAGCGGTATCCGAGATAGACAGCGCCGGGCTGCAACTGCTGCTGGCAGCGAAGAAGACCGCTCTGCAGCAGGGCACCTCCCTGGCGCTGGTCTGGCACAGCCATGTTGTGCTTGAACTGCTGGAGCTCTGCCAGCTCTCGGCCTTTTTTGGCGACCCCACCCTCATCACCCATGGCGAACGGCCCTGAGCCACCATGACAAGGAGTCACCGTGAGCATCGATCTTGATCAGGCTTTACAAACCTATATCGCCGAGGCACGCGAGTTGCTTGAAGAGATGGAGTCAGCCCTTTTATCACTGGAATCTGACCCTGACAATAGCGAGCTGATTGGTGCCATCTTCCGTGCTGCTCATACCATCAAGGGGTCAGCTGGCCTGTTTGGTCTGCAACCCATCGTCGGGTTTACCCATATCGTAGAGGATCTGCTCGACCAGATCCGCAATCAGCAGCTCACCGTCACCTCTCCTCTGATCAAGGATCTGCTGGAGAGCTGTGACCACATCCAGACGCTCATCAGTGTCGTTGCAGAACAGGGCAGCACGTTAAGCGATGGCGATGCCAACCAGGATGAACGGCTGAGGCTCACCCTCACCCGTCATCAGTGCGTCCCCCATGCCACGCTGCCAGATACTGTACATACGCCGGAACCCAAGATCGAAAAAGAGGGAGGGATTACCAGCTCCGCCTCCCTGTGGCATATCTCCCTGCGTTTTGGTCCCGATGTGCTGCGCAATGGCATGGATCCGGCCGCATTTCTGCGCTATCTCGGCACTCTCGGAACCATATGCTCGGTGGAGACCATCCATCAGGCGTTACCGGATTGGGAGCAGTTCGATCCGGAGAATTGCTATCTCGGCTACGAGATAGACTTCGACTCGCAGGCAGATAAGGCAGCCATCAGCGATGTCTTTGAATTTGTCAGAGATGACTGCCAGATCACCATCTTGCCGCCCCACAGCAAGATCGCCGAGTTCATCAACCTGATTGAGTCACTGCCGGAAGATAGCGCCATGCTGGGGCAGTTGCTGGTCAACACCGGCGCCCTGACCGCAGAGGAGTTAGCGAGCGGTCTGCAGGCACAACAAGCGACCCCGGCAGAACAAGCGCCCAAACTCGGAGAGATCCTGATTGCGCAGGGTGCCGTCAACGAAGCCGTCGTCGATGCTGCTCTGAAAAAACAGAACCAGACCAAGGAGAGCAAGAGCAAAGAGGGCCGTTACGTCAGGGTGCATGCCGACAAGCTGGACGATCTAATCAATCTGGTCGGGGAGTTGGTAGTCGCCAGTTCAGGAGCCAATCTGCTGGCCCAACGCACCCGCGAAAGCCAACTGCAGGAAGCCACTTCGGTCATTGCCATGCTGGTGGAAGAGATCCGCGACAGTGCACTGCGCCTGCGCATGGTGCCTATCGGCGATACCTTCAACCGCTTCCAGCGGGTGGTGCGCGATGTCAGTCAGGAACTGAACAAGGATATCACTCTGGTGATCTCCGGTGCCGAGACTGAACTGGACAAGTCGGTGGTAGAGAAGATCGGCGATCCGCTGATGCATCTGGTCAGAAACTCGATGGATCATGGCATCGAATCGGCAGAGCAACGGCTGCTGGCAGGCAAACCCCCCCGTGGCACCCTGAATCTCAATGCCTATCACGACTCCAACAGTATCGTCATCGAAATTAGGGATGACGGTGCAGGTCTCAACAAAGCCAGGATCCAGCAAAAAGCCATCGAGCGCGGTCTGATCAGCTCAACCACCACGCTGACGGATCAGGAGATATACAACCTGATCTTCGAGCCGGGGTTCTCTACCGCCGAGGCGATAACCAACCTCTCCGGTCGCGGGGTGGGTATGGATGTCGTCAAACGCAACATCACTGCCCTGCGCGGCACGGTCGATCTGGACAGCATCCCCGGAAAAGGAACCCGTGTGCAGATCCGCCTGCCGCTTACCCTTGCCATCATCGACGGCTTCCTGGTGCGAGTCTGCGACACCCACTACGTCATTCCCCTCGATATGGTGATCGAGTGCGTTGAATTGACCCAGAGTGCACTGGCCGATACCCAGGGTCGCAATTACATCAATTTGCGTGGCGAGGTGCTGCCCTTTATCCGTCTGCAACACTACTTCGATACCAATGGCAGCAAGGGGCGGCGCGAGAACATTGTCGTGGTCAGCCATGCAGGCAAAAAATCCGGACTGGTAGTGGATGAACTGCTGGGAGAATTCCAGACCGTCATCAAACCGTTGGGGAAATTGTTCCAGCGCCTGCAGGGCATTAGTGGTTCAACCATTCTGGGGGGGGGAGAGGTCGCCCTGATCCTCGACATTCCTTCGCTGATCCAGCACGCAATCACTCAGGAATCCTGTCAGCTCAACAGATTGACAGTGTCGCGCAACCTGCCTCAATCCAGCATCAACTGAGGGGACCATCATGTTAAAAAATTCCACCATCAAATTGCGTCTTATTGTACTGCTCTGCATGCTCTGCCTGCTGCTGCTGGCCGTTGGCAGCCTCGGGTTATACAACATGCAGAGCAGCAATACCGGGTTGCAGCGCGTTTACAACGACAGGGTGGTTCCCCTCAAGCAGCTGAAGACTATCTCCGACAGCTATGCCGTCTCGATCATCGACAACCTCAACAAGGCCAATGCGGGGCTGATCCCGGCAGAAGAGGCTTTGAAGCAGATACAACAGGCCCAGCAGACAATCAAAAACGAGTGGCATCACTACCAGTCCACCACTCTCACACCAGATGAACAGCGTTTGTCAGCCGAGGCGACAACCCTGTTCAACGCGGCCGATACCGATATTGGCAAGCTGGAGAAATACCTCGCCACCCAGCACGGCATGATTACTGGCATGCTGAACACTTTTGACGGTGCCCTCTATGGCTCCATCGACCCGATAGGCAACAAAATCACCGAGCTGGTCAACCTGCAGCTCAATGTGGCCAAGTCGGAATATACCGCAGCGCAATCCTGGTATGACGTGATGCTGATAACCATGGCGGTGGTTATCGCGGTCGGCATTGCACTCGCAGCATGGTTTGGCACCCTGCTGATCAAAAGCATCATCACCCCCATCGAACAGGCTCTGCGCGTGGCCAATAGTCTGGCCGATGGCAATCTGGATGTATCGATCCAGATAGACTCCAACGATGAAGCGGGTCAGCTCTTGATGGCGATGGATAACATGGTCAAGAAACTGGGGGCCTTGATCACGGATATCGAGACCTTGGTCACCGCCGCTGTCGAACAGGGCGACTTCAGCCACAAGATTGCGCTGGATGATCGTCAAGGATATATCAAGCGGGTATCCGAGCTGCTGAATCGCCTCTCCCATGTGACAGATACCAGCCTGGAAGATGTGATGCGCATTGCCACCGCGCTCTCCAAGGGTGACCTGACCCAACGGATCGATGAGCCCTATCCAGGAATTTTTGGCCAGACCAAAGACGGCCTAAACCGGACCATCACTGCGCTGACCAATATCATCGAAGAGGTACGCAACGCCGCCGACAACCTGACCAATGCCTCCAATCAGGTGAGCAATACGGCGCAGGCATTGAGCCAGGCCACCAGCGAGCAAGCAGCCAGCGTTGAAGAGACCAGCGCCTCTATCGAGCAGATGAGCGCCAGCATCAATCAGAACACCGAGAACGCCAAGATCACCGACAGCATGGCCAGCAACTCGGTGCTGGAGGCCACAGAAGGGGGCCAATCCGTTCAACAAACGGTGACCGCCATGCAGCAAATCGCCAAGAAAGTCAGCATCATCGACGACATTGCCTACCAGACCAACCTGCTTGCCCTCAACGCCGCCATTGAGGCGGCTCGCGCCGGAGAGCATGGCAAAGGCTTCGCGGTGGTTGCTGCCGAGGTGAGAAAACTGGCAGAACGCAGCCAGATCGCTGCGCAGGAGATTGGCGAGCTCTCCTCCGACAGCGTCAGCAAGGCAGAGCGGGCTGGCAACCTGCTGGAGAGGATCGTCCCCTCCATTCGCAAGACCTCTGACCTGGTACAAGAGATCAATGCCGCCTCAGGTGAACAGGCCAGCGCAGCCAACCAGATCAGTCTGGCCATGAACCAGCTTAATCAGGTGACACAGCAGAATGCGGCCAGCAGCGAGGAGCTGGCGGCCACGGCCGAAGAGATGAGTTCACAAGCCAGCGAACTGCAGCAAACCATGGCCTTTTTTGCTCTGGAACAAAGTGCACAGCTCAACACCAGGCCCCATGAAACCGGCCACAAGGGCATGCCTCCCAGAGGCAGTTTCATCGCCCCCCCACAACGGGCCAGCCAGCCCAATCAACCATCATCCCATTCCATTGATGACGCGGATTTTGTCCGCTTTTAACCGGAGGCGACCATGCATACATCCACCGACATCACGGTGCCATCAGCGGCCGCTGACGAGAGCAGTGGCGATGCCCAGTACCTGACATTTCTGATCAACAACGAGATGTTCGCCATCAATATTCTGGGGGTCAAAGAGATCATCGAATACGGCAATATCACTCCGGTTCCGATGATGCCGGGTTTTATTCGCGGCGTAATCAACCTCAGAGGAGCGGTAGTGTCGGTCGTAGACTTGAATGCCCGTTTTGGCAATGCTCCTTCGGTCATCACTCGCCGCAGTTGCATCGTCATTATTGAGGGGATGGCCCCGCAGGGCGATGAACCTGTAGGTCAGGATATTGGCGTTGTGGTGGATTCCGTATCGGAAGTACTGGGTATCCCACAAGCAGATATCGAGCCCCCACCCAGTTTTGGTGCCCGCATCCGGGCCGATTTCATCAGTGGCATGGGCAAGGTCAACGGCAAATTCGTCATCCTCATCGATACCGGGAAAGTGTTGTCACTCGATGAGATGGCTCAACTCAACGAACTGGCCCAGCCACAGGCAAGGTTGCCACAAGGCAACCTGCAACCCTCCTGAACAGGCCTCCATACTCCACGACATGCAGCATAAGGAAACGCTCATGACCCAATCACTCTTAGGAAAACTCTTCGGAGACAATGCCACCGAAGTGAGGCAGCGGACCCAGTTACTCGACGCAATCGGCCAGCTGCAACACGCAGTCCTGGCAGAGCAGGTTCCAGCACCACTCGATCTTTCCGGTATGGATAGCCCCTTGCGTGAAGTAGGACATGCCATCAACGAGGTGGTCACCTTACTCAGTGACAAGCTGGAACAGAGCCGCAACGACATTAAAAAGAACCAGGTATTGCTCCATGAGAACCAGCTGGTTCGCAAAGCCCTCGATTGCGCCAGCACCAACGTGATGATTGCCGATACCAACCTCGACATTATCTATATGAACGAGGCTGTGACCGGCATGCTCAATCAGGCTGAGACCGACATCAAGAAAGAGCTCTACAGCTTCAACGCCAATCAGCTGATGGGCGCCAACATCGACAGCTTTCATAAAAATCCCGGCCATCAGCGCGCCATGCTGGCCAAACTCAACAGCACCTACCGCACCCAGATCCAGCTGGGGGGGCGCACCTTCTCCCTGATCGCCAATCCGGTCTTCAACGATACCGGAGAACGGTTGGGGTCCGTGGTCGAATGGGCCGACAGAACCAAGGAGGTAATGATAGAGAAAGAGATGTCCGACATTGTGCAGGCCGTGATCAATGGCGAGCTGCACCGCAGGATGGAACTTGCTGGCAAGAGCGGCTTCTTTCAGGCGATGGGAGAAGGGATCAACCAGATTGCCGAAGTGATCGACAGCACCCTCAACGACGTCATCCGGGTCGTGCAATGTCTGGCAAAAGGTGATCTGACTCAACAGATTGAGGCGGACTACCCCGGCGTGTTTGGCACAACCAAGGATGCGCTCAACAAAACTATCGCTTCGCTCACCAACATCGTCACCGAAGTGCGCGGCGCCTCTGACAACCTTTCAAGTGCCGCCGAGCAGGTAAGCGCGACCGCCCAGTCGATCAGCCAATCCAGCAGTGAACAGGCCTCCAGCATGGAGGAGACCAGCGCCTCCATCGAACAGATGAGCGCCAGCATCAACCAGAATACCGACAATGCCCAGGTCACCGATGGCATGGCCAGCAAGGCAGCCAAAGAGGCCGTAGAGGGAGGGGAAGCGGTCAAACTAACAGTGGATGCAATGAAGCAGATCGCCAGACGGATTGGCATCATCGATGACATCGCCTACCAGACCAATCTGTTGGCACTCAACGCAGCTATCGAAGCTGCGCGGGCAGGCGATCACGGCAAAGGCTTTGCCGTAGTGGCGGCGGAGGTGCGCAAACTGGCCGAACGCAGCCAGGTGGCAGCCCAGGAGATTGGCGAGCTGGCCTCCAGTAGTGTCGAGATGGCGGAAAAAGCAGGTCGTTTGCTGGATCAGATGGTTCCTTCAATCAACAAGACCTCGGATCTGGTGCAGGAGATCAGTGCCGCTTCGGTTGAACAATCCACCGGTGTCAGCCAGATCAATCAGGCCATGAACCAGTTGAGTCAGGTTACCCAGCAGAACGCCTCTTGCAGCGAAGAGCTGGCTGCCACGGCAGAAGAGATGAGCAGCCAGGCTGAACAGCTGCAGCTGGCCATGGAGTTCTTTACCCTGGAGGTCCACGCCAAAGAAGGTAAAGCAGCCACCTCGCATCTTCACCCCAATACCCGAGGTCGCTTCATGAACGAGAGCAATGCCAACAGTCGGGAACGAGCTGCCACAGTCCAACGCCCCACGGGCGATGGCGATTTTGTCCGGTTCTAGTCACGGGAGAGGCGTTGCCTCTCCCATCTCCGACCACACAGGTAGAGGGATAGTTTTTTGTATCAAACCCAGCTGCATGATGATGAGTTCTCCCGTTTCCAGCGCTGGCTTCATCAAACGGCGGGGATAGAGCTGTCTCCTGCCAAGAAGGCGCTGGTGGCCAGCCGCCTGGCGAAACGCCTCTGCCACTATGAGCTGGATAGTTATGACGACTATTTCCAGCTCATCATGAACGATCGCAGCAGCGAACTGCAGCTGGCGCTTGATCTCCTTACCACCAACGAAACCTACTTTTTCAGGGAGCCCAAACACTTCGAGTTTCTGACGCGGGAGATAGTCTCAGCGCTCCCGCCCGAGCAACCATTGCGGGTCTGGAGCGCTGCCAGCTCATCCGGCGAGGAGCCCTACAGTCTGGCCATGACCCTCGCGGAAAAACGCAGTACCTTCAACTGGGAGATCCTGGCCTCCGATATCTCGTCCCGGGTGCTGGAACAGGCGATGAGCGGTCGCTACCCCATCGAGCGGGCGCAAAATATTCCACTGCCCTTTTTGATGAAATATTGCCTCAAGGGTGTGGGCCTGCAGGAGGGCATCTTCATCATCGATCGCAAGTTGCGGGACAAGGTGCAGTTCATGCAGATCAACCTCAATCAGGATCTGCCGGACATCGGCATGTTTGACGTCATCTTCATCAGAAACGTGATGATCTACTTCAACAAGGAGACCAAAGGGCAAGTATTGCAGCGGCTGGTACCCAGACTCAAACCCGGTGGCTACCTGCTGGTGAGCCACGCCGAGAGCCTGCATGGCCTGCACCACGGCCTGCAGCTTGTCTCGCCTTCCATCTATCAGAAGAGATAAGTCATGACTCGGGAGGTGATCCTGCAACCGGGAGAGCTCTTTTTTGGCAAGGAGGATGTGGTGGTCAGAACCGTACTGGGCTCCTGTATTGCCATCACCTTGTGGCATCCGGAGCAGAAACAGGGAGGAATGTGTCACTACATGCTGCCAAGTCGGCGCAATCCCTCTACCAAGCTGGATGGGCGCTATGCCGATGAGGCCCTCGCCTTGCTGCTGCAAGCGGCCAGTCACTATCCCGCCCCTATCCATGAATATGAGGCCAAGTTGTTCGGGGGTGGCAACATGTTTACCGAGCCTCAATACGCACAGAGCGACAACAATGTCGCCGCCAAAAATATTCAGGCAGCCTGGCAGCTGACCCGACACCTTGGCCTTGATATCAAGGCTCATCATCTTGGCCATAGCGGCCACCGAAGCTTGCTCTTTGAGCTCAGCAACGGCAGTGTCTGGCTCCGCCATCATCGTCTGCCACATCAACGGGAGTCGCGAGAATGAAGCAGATCCGGGTCATGCTGGTGGATGATTCCGCCGTGGTCAGACAGGTATTGCAAGCGGTGCTGGAGCAGGAGCCTGATATCCGGGTGATAGCCACAGCATCGGATCCCTTGTTTGCCCAGGAAAAACTGAAGAAAGAGTGGCCTGACGTCATCGTGCTCGATGTGGAGATGCCCCGTATGGATGGCATCACCTTTCTCACCAAGATCATGGCAGAGCATCCAACCCCGGTGGTGATCTGCTCCTCCCTCACCGAAAAGGGGGCCGAGACAACCTTGCAGGCAATGGCTGCCGGCGCGGTGGACATCATCACCAAGCCGACCATGGGGATAAAAAGCTTTCTGCAAGAATCTGCCCACGACCTGGCTATGGCAGTACGTGCTGCGGCTCAGGCCAACCTCAAGCGCGTGGGCAAGCCCTCCTCTGTGCCGGTCAGCACCAAACTCAACGCAGATGCCATGCTGCCGCCCAACCAGCACGCCATGGCACAAACCACCGAGCGGCTCATCGCCATCGGCACCTCGACCGGCGGCACCCAGGCGCTGGAAGCCGTGCTGACTGCCTTGCCCCGGGTCAGCCCCGGCATTGTCATCGTGCAGCACATGCCGGAGAAATTTACCGCCATGTTTGCCGAACGCCTGAACGGGGTCTGCCAGATAGAAGTGCGGGAGGCGAGAAACAATGACCGGGTGATCCCGGGGCTGGCGCTGATTGCCCCCGGAGGCAAGCATATGCTGCTCAAGCGCAGCGGTGCCTACTATCACGTCGAGGTGGTCGACGGGCCGCTTATCAACCGCCATCGCCCCTCGGTAGATGTGCTGTTTCGCTCCGTCGCCAAATATGCCGGCAAGAATGCCACCGGCATCATCATGACCGGCATGGGGGATGATGGTGCCCGGGGATTGCGCGAGATGCTGGATGCGGGTGCCAACACCTATGCCCAGGATGAGGCCTCCTGCGTGGTCTTCGGCATGCCCAAAGAGGCGATCAAGCTGGGAGCAGCCCGCCATGTGCTCCCTTTGCAAGAGATGCAGTACGCCATCCTCGGCAAGTAATCCCTTATTGCTCGTTTTGACCATAAAAAAGTCCGGCTCCCATTGGGGAGCCGGACTTTTTACATCAACCGGAACCAATCCGGTATCAGGCGAGCAGATTACTCTGCAGCAGGCGCTTCTTCAGCGGCCGGAGCGGCGTCAGCAGCAGGTGCAGCTGCTTCGGTCGGGGCGTTCGCTTCCTTGATGGAGAGACGCACGCGGCCCTGACGGTCCACTTCCAGTACCTTCACCTTGACCACGTCACCGATGGTCAGGTGGTCAGCCACGTTCTGCACGCGAGCGTCGGTGATCTGGGAGATGTGTACCAGACCATCTTTGCCCGGCAGAATGTTGACGAATGCACCGAAATCGGCCAGACGAACAACTTTACCTTCATAGATGCGGTTCACTTCGATCTCGGCGGTGATGGCCTCGATGCGACGGATCGCTTCCATGGCTGCTTCGTTGGCCACGGCGGAGATACGTACAGTGCCGTCATCATCCAGCTCGATGTTGGTGCCGGTCTCTTCGGTCAGCGCACGGATCACGGAACCACCCTTACCGATCACGTCCTTGATCTTCTCAGGATTGATCTTGATGGTGTGGATACGCGGTGCAAAATCGGAGATCTGGGCACGGGGAGCCTGGATAGCTTCATCCATCACTTTCAGGATGTGCAGACGAGCGCCACGAGCTTGCTTCAGAGCAATCTCCATGATCTCTTTGGTGATGCCTTCGATCTTGATGTCCATCTGCAGCGCGGTCACACCTTCGGTGGTACCGGCTACCTTGAAGTCCATGTCGCCCAAGTGATCTTCGTCACCCAAGATGTCGGACAGCACGACGAAACCTTCTTCTTCCTTCACCAGACCCATGGCGATACCGGCAACGGAGGCCTTGATCGGCACACCGGCATCCATCAGCGCCAGAGAGGAACCACAGACAGACGCCATGGAGGAGGAGCCGTTGGATTCGGTGATTTCAGAGACCACGCGCACCACGTACGGGAACTCGGCGGCGCTCGGCATCACGGCAGCAACGCCGCGCTTGGCCAGACGGCCGTGACCAATTTCACGACGCTTCGGGCTACCCATCATGCCGGTCTCACCGACACAGTATGGCGGGAAGTTGTAGTGCAGCATGAAGCGATCGGCACGGTTGCCGGTCAGCTCGTCGATGTTCTGGGCGTCACGCTCGGTACCCAGAGTGGCCACCACGATGGCCTGCGTTTCACCACGGGTGAACAGGGCAGAACCGTGGGCACGGGGCAGAATACCGGTACCTACGCTCAGGGCGCGGATCATTTCCGGATCGCGACCATCGATACGCGGCTCACCACGTACTACGCGACCACGAACGATGCGGCTTTCCAGGCTGTGGAACTCTTCGCCGATCTTCTTGGCATCTTCTTCCACGCCGGAAGCGATAACTTGCTCAACCACACGACCCTTGATGGCCGCGATGGTTTCGTAACGAACTGCCTTCTCGGTGATGCGGTAGGCTTCACCCAGTTCGGCGCTCGCCAGCTCGGCAACCTTGGCTTTCAGAGCTTCGTTGACGGCAGGCGGAGTCCAGTCCCACGGCTTGGTGCCGACGGCAGCGGCAAACTCGTTGATCGCATTGATCACGGTCTGCATCTGCTCGTGACCGTATACCACGGCGCCCAGCATTACCTCTTCGGAGAGGATGGCCGCTTCGGACTCAACCATCAGCACGGCATTGGCAGTACCGGCAACCACCAGATCCAGATCGCTCTGCGGCAGTTCGGTAGTGGTCGGGTTCAGCACATACTGACCGTTCATGTAACCCACGCGAGCAGCACCGATCGGGCCGCCAAACGGGATACCGGAGATGGCCAGTGCGGCAGAGGCACCGATCATGGCAACGATGTCGGGGGATACGGCCGGATTCACGGACATTACGGTCGCAACGACCTGAACCTCATTGAGGAAGCCTTCCGGGAATAGCGGACGAATAGGACGGTCGATCAGACGGGAGATGAGGGTCTCGCCTTCGCTCGGACGGCCTTCACGACGGAAGAAACCACCCGGGATACGACCAGCAGCATAGGTACGCTCCTGGTAGTTGACGGTCAGCGGGAAGAAATCACGGCCGTGATCGGCCTCTTTCTTGCCGACTACGGTCACAAATACGCAGGTATCGTCCATGCTGACCATAACGGCCGCAGTGGCTTGACGGGCCATCACACCGGTTTCCAGAGTGACGGTGTGTTGACCGTACTGGAATGACTTTACAATAGGATTCACGTGAATTTCCTTTTTACAATTTGGCTCTTTAAATTCGCGCACAAGTATACTTGATTCGATGCAAAAGGTAAGCGGCGACGCAAATTCTGTGAGGCAGGCAACGGCTTGAAGAGCAATAAAAAAGGGGAACCTGACGGTTCCCCTTTTTCGCGAAATCTGAAGGTCGATTAACGACGCAGACCCAGCTTGGCGATCAGAGCAGCATAACGCTCGGAATCTTTACGCTTCAGGTAGTCCAGCAGCTTACGACGCTGGGAAACCATGCGCAGCAGACCGCGACGACCGTGGTGGTCCTTTGAGTGCTCTTTGAAGTGACCTTGCAGATGGTTGATCTGGGCAGTCAGCAGGGCAACTTGCACTTCGGGGGAACCGGTGTCGTTGGCGCAACGAGCGTTGTCAGCAACGATTTGAGCTTTGATCTCAGCATTTAGAGACATGGTAATACTCCAGTAGAGTGTTTAAAGGTTCACAGCCAATCTCTAATTCAGCCGTGAAATGAGGGCGGTATCATAATCGTCCCCGCCCCTTTTCGCAACGATAAAGAGGCGAAACGGGAAAGACGCGCTGATACCGCCTGAGGATCACTCCTCGTCGTGATAACGCACCAGTCGCTTGGGAGCGACGCGGCCATCATCATCAATCTCGCCAACCCCGATGAACTCGCGCTCCGGACCGACAGTCATGCGAACCTGACCGCTTTGCGGCGCACCCGCTACCTGCACGGCCTGGCCCTGATTCACATAGGCAGCCACAACCGCCAGCATGTTCACCTCGGGCAAGCTTGCCACGGCGGTGTCCATCGGCAGCAACAAAGGATCCAGCTGCTCGCGCGGCGGGATGCTCTCGGCCTTGGCCTGCTCGAAGATGCACTCGAGTTGCTCCAGCGTCAGCATCCGCTCGTACGGATAGCTGGCCACCTGGGTACGACGCAACTGGGTCACGTGGGCGCCACAACCCAGCACTTCACCCAGATCATCCACCAGAGAGCGGATGTAGGTGCCTTTGCTGCAGTGCACTTCAAGGCGCACTTCATCACCTTCGAAGCTCAGTAGTTTGAGCTCGAATACGGTGATGGGACGGGCTTCACGCTCAATCTCGATGCCTTCGCGGGCATATTCGTAGAGCGGACGGCCGTTGTGCTTGAGCGCAGAGTACATGGAGGGCACCTGCATGATGGGGCCGCGGAACTGGTCCAGCGCCTCGATCAGGGTACCGACAGCCACGTTCACCGGACGGGTGGATACCACCTCACCATCAGAGTCGCTGGTGTTGGTGCGCTCGCCCAGTTTGGCGGTCACCTCATAGCGTTTGTCCGCTTCCAGCAGATACTGGGAGAACTTGGTGGCCTCGCCGAGGCAGATCGGCAGCATGCCGGTCGCCAGCGGATCCAGTGCGCCGGTGTGACCGGCCTTGGCGGCGTTGTAGATGCGCTTGACCTTCTGCAACACATCATTGGAGGTCAGGCCGGTCGGCTTGTCCAGCAACAGAATGCCGTGCACATCACGGCCCTTGAAACGACGTCTTCGGGTCATCTCAGGCTTTATCCTCAGTCGTGTCATCCGGTGCGGATTCAGCTTCTTCGTCACGGCCGGATTCGGCCATGCGACGCTTGTCTTCACGCACAGTGTTGGTCACCAGGTTGGAGAGACGCATCCCCTCGACCAGGGTCTGGTCGTAGTAGAAACGCAGCTCGGGCACCACGCGCAGACGCATGGCACTGCCCAGCAGACTACGGATATATCCGGCTGCTTCGGTCAGACCCTGCAAGCCTTCCTTGATGCGCTCGGCATCATTTTCCAGTTGCAAGAAGGTGACGTAAATCTTGGCATAGTTGAGGTCACGGGACACTTCCACATCGGAAACGGTCACCATGCCGATGCGCGGGTCTTTCACCTCGCGCTGCAGGATCAGCGCAATTTCACGCTGGATCTGCTGTCCGACCCGACGGGTCCGGCTGAATTCTCTGGCCATATTCTATCCTGCGATAAAAGGGGGCCGCGGCCCCCTATTTTGTCTAACTCTCGGCTTACAAAGTCCGTTGGATTTCAACAGTCTCGTAAACTTCGATCTGGTCGCCTTCGCGCACGTCGTTGTAGTTCTTGACCGCGATACCACACTCGTAGCCGTTGCGAACTTCGTTGACGTCATCCTTGAAGCGGCGCAGGGATTCCAGCTCACCTTCATAGATAACCACGTTGTCACGCAGAACGCGGATACGGTTGGAACGCTTGACCACACCTTCGGTAACCATACAGCCGGCAACGGCGCCGAACTTCGGCGACTTGAAGACGCTACGCACTTCAGCCAGACCGATGATTTCCTGACGATACTCAGGGGCCAGCTTGCCGCTCATAGCCTGCTTCACTTCGTCGATCAGGTCATAGATAACGGAGTAGTAACGCAGATCCAGGCTCTCGGATTCGATGACCTTGCGCGCAGATGCGTCGGCACGGACGTTGAAACCAACCAGAATGGCGCTGGAAGCAGCAGCCAGGGTCGCGTCGGTTTCGGTGATACCACCTACGCCGGAACCCACGATCTTCACCTTCACTTCGTCGGTGGAGAGTTTGACCAGCGCATCGCAGATCGCTTCCACAGAACCTTGTACGTCGGCCTTGATCACCACGTTCACTTCGGACACTTCGCCCTCGGTCATGTTGGCGAACATGTTTTCCAGCTTGGCCTTCTGCTGGCGAGCCAGCTTGACTTCGCGGAACTTGCCCTGACGATAGAGCGCCACTTCACGGGCTTTCTTCTCGTCACGGACAACGGTGGCTTCGTCACCGGCAGAGGGAACGCCGGACAGACCCAGAATTTCCACCGGCAGGGACGGACCCGCTTCCTTGATCTCGCGACCCAGTTCGTCACGCATGGCACGAACACGGCCGTACTCGAGACCACACAGAACGATGTCGCCCTGACGCAGAGTACCTTCTTGTACCAGTACGGTAGCAACCGGACCACGACCTTTATCCAGGAAGGATTCGATCACGACGCCGTTGGCCATGCCGTCAACCACCGCTTTCAGCTCCAGTACTTCAGCCTGGATCAGGATGGCTTCCAGCAGGTCGTCGATGCCTTCGCCAGACTTGGCGGATACGTGCACGAACTGGCAGTCTCCACCCCAATCTTCGGACATGACGTTGTAACGGGCCAGTTCGGTCTTGACGCGATCCGGATCCGCTTCAGGCTTGTCGATCTTGTTGACCGCAACAACCAGCGGTACACCGGCAGCCTTGGCGTGCTGGATAGCTTCGATGGTTTGCGGCATCACGCCGTCGTCAGCTGCAACAACCAGAACAACGATATCGGTCGCCTTGGCACCACGAGCACGCATGGAGGTAAACGCCGCGTGACCCGGAGTATCCAGGAAGGTGATCATGCCACTGTCAGTCTGGACGTGGTAAGCACCGATATGCTGGGTAATACCACCGGCTTCGCCAGCAGCAACCTTGGCTTTACGAATGTAGTCGAGCAGCGAGGTCTTACCGTGGTCAACGTGACCCATGATGGTAACGACCGGTGCGCGCGGCTTGGCTTCGGAGGTCTCGTCACGATCGGACAGTACCGCCTCTTCCAGCTCGTTCTCACGACGCAGCACAACCTTGTGACCCATCTCCTCGGCGACCAGCTGAGCGGTCTCCTGGTCGATCACCTGGTTGATGGTGGCCATGGCACCCATCTTCATCATCACCTTGATGACTTCAACGCCCTTGACGGCCATCTTGTTGGCCAGCTCGGCCACAGTGATGGTCTCGCCGATGACGACGTCGCGGTTCACCACGGCAGCCGGCTTGTTGAAGCCGTGCTTCATGGCGTTCGGCATGGCGACCTTGCCGCGCTTGCCTTTACGGGCACGCGGGTTGCGAGAGTCACGATCATCTTCACGACGACCGGCTTTCTTCGGTGCCTTGGCTGCTGCGGCTGTGCGGCGGCTGGTCTCTTCTTTCCGATCCAACTCGTCTTCTGCGGCTTGCGCATGCTTGTTGGTGGTCAGATGGTAGTCGCTGCTCTCTTTGGCGCGAGCGGCCTCTTCTTCAGCCCAGCGGGCTGCGTTCTGTTCCGCCATGAGACGAGCCTCTTCGGCTTTCTTCGCGGCGAGTTCTTCAGCTTTTTTCAAAGCTGTCTGTTCCTGTTGGCGCTTCAGTTCTTCTGCTTCGCGCTTGGCCATCTTTTCTGCCTCTTGCTGAGCTGTGCTACTGGCTGCTTTGGCGGGCTGTGAAGCCTGTCGAGCCTTTGATTGTGCCTCGATCCGCGCCTTTTCCTCAGCTTCACGACGAGCTTGCTCAGCCTCACGGCGAGCCTTCTCTTCAGCTTCGAGGCGAGCCTTCTCTTCGGCCTCGCGACGAGCTTTTTCTTCTGCTTCCAAACGCGCTGTTTCCTCGGCTTCCGCCTGACGCTGTTCATCTTCCAGCGCCGAGCGTCTTACATAGGTGCGAGACTTGCGCACTTCTACCTGCACTTCCTTGTTCTTGCCGCCAGTACCCTGAACACTGATGGTGCTCTTGGTCTTGCGCTGCAAGGTCATGCGGGCAGGAGCGGCGACCTCGTCACCTCCATGCTGTTTCTTCAGGTGTGCCAGCAGAGCCTGTTTCTCAGACTCGCTGACCATGTCGTCGGCCTTGCTCTTGCTGATACCGGCATCGACAAACTGCTGGAGAAGACGATCAACCGGTGTGTCGATGTCAGTGGCAAGTTGTTTGACTGATACTTCTGCCATTCATTTTCCTCCGTTTGATCTTACTCGGACTGCTCTTCTCCGAACCAACAGATATTGCGAGCAGCCATAATGAGCTCACCTGCCTTCTCGGCAGTCAGCCCTTCAATATCAGCAAGGTCATCGATACCTTGCTCAGCCAAATCTTCCAGGGTGCCCACGCCACGGCCCGCCAGAGCGTAAGCCAGTTCGCGGCTCAGACCGTTCAGATTGAGCAGCTCTTCGGACGGCTCAACGCCATCGAAAGACTCTTCTTTGGCCAGTGCCTTGGTAGTCAGGGCATCTTTCGCGCGCTTGCGCAGCTCTTCGACCATGTCTTCATCCAGACCGTCGATAGCCAGCAGCTCGTTGACCGGTACAAAGGCGATCTCTTCCAGGGTAGAGAAGCCCTCTTCCATCAGCAGACCAGCGAAATCGTCGTCGATGTCCAGAGTGCTGGTGAACAGGTTCATGATGCGGTCGTTTTCAGCCTGGTGCTTGGCACGCATGTCCTCAACGGTCATCACGTTCAGCTCCCAACCGGTCAGCTGGGAGGCCAGACGCACGTTCTGACCATTGCGACCGATGGCCTGCGCCAGGTTGGCAGCTTCCACGGCGATATCCATGGTGTGGTTGTCTTCATCAACGATGATGGAGGCCACATCGGCAGGTGCCATGGCATTGATCACGTACTGGGCCGGGTTGTCATCGTACAGCACGATGTCGGCACGCTCACCGCTCAGCTCGGCGGAGACAGCTTGCACACGGGCACCGCGCATACCGATACAGGCACCGATCGGGTCGATACGACGATCATTGGTCTTCACCGCGATCTTGGCGCGGGAACCCGGATCACGAGCAGCGCCCATGATTTCGATCATCTCTTCACCGATCTCCGGTACTTCGATACGGAACAGCTCTTTCAGGAAGTCCGGGCTGGAACGGCTGACAAACAGCTGGGAACCACGGGCTTCCGGGCGTACTGCGTAGAGCAGGCCACGGACACGGTCGCCCGGGCGGAAGGTTTCACGCGGCAGCATGTCATCACGGAAGATCACGGCTTCAGCATTGCTGCCCAGATCCAGGATGACGTTGTCGCGGTTGCTCTTCTTGACCACACCACTGATGATGGTGCCTTCTTTATCTTTAAACTGATCAACTACTTGTGAACGCTCGGCTTCGCGCACTTTCTGCACGATAACCTGCTTGGCGGTCTGGGTAGTGATACGGTCGAAGGTCACAGAGTCGATCTGGTCTTCAACATACTCACCGATCTGGATATCCGGCTGATCAATTTGTGCCGCTTCCAGGGTGATTTCAGCATAGGGGTTCTCCATCGCGGCTTGATCCGCAATGACTACCCAGCGGCGATAAGTGTCGTAGTCACCGGTCTTGCGATCGATTTCGACCCGAACTTCAATCTCGCCTTCATATTTCTTCTTGGTCGCAGTCGCCAGCGCGGTTTCCAGAGCCTGGAAGATCTTCTCGCGGGGTACCGCTTTCTCGTTGGATACTGCGTCAACGACCAGCAAAATCTCTTTATTCATATCCGATAGCCTCGTTAACCAAAGTTCGGCACTATGTTCGCTTTTTGGATATTGGTGAAAGCCAACACGTCGTCCTTACCATCTACTGTCAGGGTGATCATGTCGCCTTGCACAGCTTTGATTACGCCTTTGAACTTGCGGCGGTTGTTTGTTGCCATCCGAAGCGTTACCGCCGCCTCTTGGCCAACGTATTTTTCGAAATGGGCAACCTTGAACAGGGGACGATCCAGGCCTGGGGAGGATACCTCGAGGTAGTACTCCTCGGTGATGGGATCTTCGACGTCCATGATGGCGCCAACCTGATGGCTGACCTCAGCACAGTTCTCGACAGTCACACCCTGCTCGCCGTCAATATAGACACGCAAGGTGGAGTGTTTACCCGCGCGGATAAACTCAATACCCCAAAGTTCAAAACCCAAGGCAACGACCGGAGCCTCGAGCAGATCGGTCAAACGTTGTTCCAACGTAGCCAAAGTCACCCTCCGAAAAACAAAAAAAGGGCATAAAGCCCAGATAGATATCGATTCAGAGTAAATTGCACATAACAAAAAGCCCCGATGTCAAATCGGGGCTTGGCGCTTTACCCTGATTGTCGCCTCGCAGCGACCGCCTTCCTGAGCGTAGGAAATGCGTGAAATTTGGTTGCGGGGGCCGGATTTGAACCGACGACCTTCGGGTTATGAGCCCGACGAGCTACCATGCTGCTCCACCCCGCGTCCGAAATCGTGCGAGATTATAGCCACTTCATTCTCTCTATACAAGACTGACTGGCTATAATACACTCGGTTTCCCGAGCTCACTGCTTAATTGGTGCCGTGGGCGGGACTCGAACCCGCACACCCTAGAGCACTACCCCCTCAAGATAGCGTGTCTACCAATTCCACCACCACGGCAAAACTCTTACTCGGGAACGTCAGTATCTTTCTTCACTGGCGCTTTGGCCTGCTCAACCTGTTGGGTTTGTTGCAGATTTTCCCACTCACTACCCTGCTTTACCTTATTGCTGGACATAGATCCAAGCACCAAGCTGATAACGAAAAACAGAGTAGCCAAAATTGCTGTTGTTCGGGTCAGGAAACTGCCTGAACCACCGGAGCCGAATACTGTGTTCGATGCTCCTGCGCCGAAGGAGGCGCCCATATCAGCCCCTTTACCTTGCTGAATCATCACCAGACCAATCAGAGCCAGTGAAACCAGCAGATAAACGACTAAAAGAATCTCGTACATTTAACTTGCACCCTTTGCCGCTTCAACAATTCCTAAAAACGCATCGCTATCGAGGCTTGCTCCGCCAATCAGTCCGCCATCAATATCGGGCTGTGCAAACAAATCTCTCGCGTTGCTCGGCGTTACGCTCCCACCATAGATGATTCTAACTTTCTCACCTATTACCGGAGTATCCTCCGCCAAGCGACCACGTATAAAGGAATGAACCTCTTGTGCCTGCTCGGGTGTGGCGCATTTACCTGTACCTACAGCCCAAATCGGCTCGTAGGCGATGATAGCATTATCGAAAGCCATCGCGCCATTTTTCTCTATGACGATATCCAGCTCTTCAGCGATCACCTCGAAGGCTCTTCTCGCCTGCCTCGCCGCACCTGATTCACCTAAACAGAGGATGGGAATCAAGCCTGCCGCTCTGGCTGCCGCAAACTTCTCTGCGACGATAAAACTGGTCTCACCAAAGAGACGCCTGCGCTCGGAGTGCCCTACCAATACGTAACGACACCCTGCCTCAACCAGCATATTACACGAGATTTCTCCAGTGTAAGCGCCAGTAGCGTGCTGACTCACATTCTGAGCCCCCAACTTTATTACCTTCTGCTCATTGAGCAGTGAAGCGCTAAAGTCGAGATGCACATGGGAAGGACAGAGAACCACATCTACTTTTCCGTCAACGCCGTTTAGACACTGACTCGTAAACTGCTCTAACTGCGACTTACTACCGTGCAACTTCCAGTTGGCTGCTACAAACGGCTTGCGATGTCCCATCGGCAACTCCCTTGCGAAAGCGGGGCTGATAATATCCAGAGGATGCTCAGCTGACAAGTGCTATTTTTAAATTTTTGAATCGTTTGAACAAGATACAACCAGGGCGGCTAAAAAGCCGCCCTGGTTGTTCATTAAAACGCCGATTCAACCTGCTTGGCGATGCGCTGAGCCATGTCACGCACCTGCTGTTCATGCTCCCCTTCGACCATGACCCGGATCAGCGGTTCGGTACCTGATTTACGCAACAGTACGCGACCACGACCAGCCAGCTCCTGTTCAACCTTGGCAACCTCAGCCATGACAGCATCCGCGGCCAGCGGATCCTTGCCTTCGGCAAAGCGAACATTCACCAGCACCTGCGGGAACTTGCTCATGCCGGAGCGCAGCTTGGCCAGCGGCATCTCGGCACTGCGCATGGCGGTAAGCACCTGCAAGGCGGCTACGATGCCATCACCCGTAGTGGTCTGATCCAGACAGATAATGTGGCCGGAGTTCTCGCCACCGATGCGCCAGCCCTTCTCTTCCATCATCTCCAGCACATAGCGGTCACCCACCTTGGCACGGGCAAACGGAATGCCCAGGGTTTGCAGCGCCAGCTCCAGACCCATGTTGGCCATCAGGGTGCCGACGACACCGCCTTTGAGGCGACCATTGCGCAAGGCATCGCGCGCGATGATATAGAGCACTTCATCACCGTCGATGAGATAGCCAGTATGGTCAACCATGATCAGACGGTCACCATCACCATCAAAGGCAACCCCCAGATCGGCCTTGCACTCCAGCACCTTGGCAACCAGTGCGTCAGGCGCAGTCGAACCGACACCATCGTTGATGTTGAGACCATCCGGGGCACAGCCCATGGTGATCACTTCAGCACCCAGCTCGCGGAAAACCGAAGGCGCAATGTGATAAGTCGCCCCGTGGCCACAGTCGACCACCATTTTCACCCCATCCAGATTCATGTGGGAGGGGAAGGTGCTCTTGCAGAATTCGATATAGCGACCGGCGGCATCATCAATGCGCACCGCTTTGCCAAGTTCGGCAGACTCGACACACTTGAGCTCGTGATCCAGCTCGGCTTCGATAGCCAGCTCGACATCATCGGGCAGCTTGGTGCCATCGGCGGAGAAGAACTTGATGCCGTTGTCGTAGAAGGGGTTGTGTGAGGCGCTGATAACGATGCCAGCTTCGGCACGGAAAGTGCGAGTCAGGTAGGCAACCGCCGGCGTGGGCATCGGCCCCATCAGAATGGCCTTGAGGCCTGCCGCAGAGAGCCCCGCTTCCAGCGCAGATTCCAGCATGTAACCGGAGATGCGGGTATCTTTGCCAATCAGCACCTTTTTGGTGCCCTTCTTGGAGAGCACCTTGCCGGCAGCCCAACCCAATTTCATTACAAAATCAGGAGTGATCGGGTATTCGCCAACCTTGCCGCGCACACCATCGGTACCGAAATACTTTCTTGCCATTGTCTGTTCTCTTTATTATCTGGAAATAAAATCTTGTCCCGTCATTGCCAGCCAACCGACGCGCAATGCGTCCATGGTCTCCCGTACATCGTGTACCCTGATGATGCGGGCCCCATGCTGCATACCGATAAGGGCGCATGCCAGACTGCCCGCCAGGCGCTCATCCACCGGACGGCACAGCAGGTTGCCTATCATAGACTTTCGCGACATCCCCACCAATAGCGGCAAGCCATAATCAAGCAGTTCCTTTTGAGCCGCCAACAGCTGATAGTTGTGTGCAAGGGTCTTGCCAAAGCCATATCCCGGATCCAGCAACAGCTCTTCACGACGGATCCCGACCGCCAGACAAGCCGCAATACGCTCATCAAAGAAGGCGCGTACCTCCCCGATCAGGTCATCATAGTGCGGCTCGACCTGCATGGTTCGCGGCTGCCCCTGCATATGCATCAGACAGACCGGAACCCGCGCTTCGGCCGCGGCTTGCAGTGCTCCAGGTTCTTGCAGTGCCCGCACATCGTTGATCAGATGGGCACCCGCCTTGCAACCCTCCCGCATCACCGCCGCTTTGGAGGTATCGAGGGAGATAATCACATCCAGCTCACGAACCATGTGCTCCACAACAGGAATGACCCTGTCCAGCTCCTCCTGCTCGTTCACATCGGGCGCACCAGGGCGGGTTGACTCGCCACCGATGTCGATGAGGGTCGCACCGTCAGAGACCATCTGGCGTGCATGGGCCATTGCCCGTTCAAACTGGTTGAAATTACCGCCATCGGAGAAGGAGTCGGGCGTCACATTGAGGATCCCCATCACATGGGGGCGATCGAGGGAGAGGCTGAGCCCCTTGCTGGTTAACTGCATTTTCACGTCCATCTGATAAAGAAAAACCCCGGGCAAGCCCGGGGTTTGGATAGTCACGATTATTTGGCCGGAGCGTCGTTGGCTTTGTCGATAGTGACATCCGCCACCGGTGCAGCCTCATCGGCAGGCTTGGCCTCGGCAGCCACGGTGGAACCGCCTTGCGGGGTATCACCGTGCTCGTCATGCCAGTTGCTCGGAGCACGAACCTCGCGACGTGCCATCAGATCATCGATCTGTTTGGCGTCGATGGTCTCGTACTTCATCAGCGCATCTTTCATGCTGTGCAACACATCCATATTATCCAGCAGGATCTGCTTGGAACGGGCGTAGTTGCGGTCGATGACCTGCTTGACTTCGGCATCGATCACGCGAGCTGTATCGTCGGACATGTGCTTGGCCTTGGCCATGCTGCGACCGAGGAACACTTCACCATCTTCTTCCGCGTAGAGCATCGGGCCGAGACGCTCGGACATACCCCACTGGGTCACCATCTTGCGTGCAATGTCGGTCGCTCGCTCGATGTCGTTGGAAGCACCAGTAGAAACCTTCTCGGCACCGTAGATCAGCTCTTCTGCCAGACGACCGCCATACAGGCTGGAGATCATCGACTCCAGATGCTGCTTGGAGTGGCTCCAGCGATCCTGCTCCGGCAGATACATGGTCACACCCAGCGCACGACCGCGCGGAATGATGGAGACCTTGTAAACCGGGTCATGATCCGGAACCAGACGACCAATGATGGCGTGGCCAGCTTCATGATATGCAGTCATCTCTTTCTCGGACTCTTTCATCACCATGGAGCGGCGTTCCGCACCCATCATGATCTTGTCCTTGGCCTTCTCGAACTCGGCCATGGAGACCACTCGGCGGCTCTCACGAGCAGAGAAGAGGGCGGCCTCGTTGACCAGGTTGGCCAAATCCGCACCGGAGAAACCGGGAGTACCACGGGCAATCAGTGCCGGATTGACGTCATCCGCCAGCGGAACTTTGCGCATGTGCACTTTCAGGATCTGCTCACGACCACGGACATCAGGCAGACCGACCACAACCTGACGGTCGAAACGGCCCGGACGCAGCAGTGCCGGATCCAGTACGTCAGGACGGTTGGTGGCAGCAATGACGATGATGCCTTCATTGCCTTCAAAGCCATCCATCTCGACCAGCATCTGGTTAAGAGTCTGCTCACGTTCATCATGACCACCACCCAGACCGGCACCACGCTGGCGACCGACAGCATCAATTTCATCGATGAAGATGATGCAGGGGGAAGATTTCTTGGCCTGTTCGAACATGTCACGCACCCGGGAGGCACCGACACCGACGAACATCTCCACGAAATCGGAACCAGAGATGGTGAAGAATGGCACCTTGGCCTCGCCCGCAATGGCCTTGGCCAGCAAAGTCTTACCGGTACCGGGAGGACCAACCAGCAGCACACCGGTCGGGATCTTGCCACCCAGTTTCTGGAATTTGCTCGGGTCGCGCAGATAGTCAACCAGCTCCTTCACCTCTTCCTTGGCTTCATCACAACCTGCAACATCAGCAAAGGTGGTCTTGATCTGATCTTCGCTCATCAGGCGAGCCTTGCTCTTGCCAAACGACATGGCACCTTTGCCACCGCCGCCCTGCATCTGACGCATGAAGAAGACCCAGACACCGATCAGCAGCAGCATCGGGAACCAGGAGATGAAGATAGAGGTCAACAGAGACGGCTCTTCCGGCTTCTCGCCCATCACTTTGACATTGTGATTGAGCATGTCGTTGAGCAGCTGGGGATCCGGCGCAGGTATGATGGTGGTGAATCGTTCACCAGTACGCTTGACGCCATTAATGACCTTACCGTCCATCCGCACTTCACGGATCTGCTCTTGGGTCACCTCTTTAACGAAGCTGGAATAGTCCAGCTGGCGACTGGTGGTATCGCTGGGGCTGAAGCTATTGAACACCGACATCAAAACGACGGCGATGACCAGCCACAGGATTAAGTTTTTCGCCATGTCACTCAAATCAGTAACCTCGCAGACTGACAGTTAACGATGAAGGTTAGGGTACTACAGTTTAAAACCGGTAGCCACAATGTAGACTTCCCGTGATCTGGCGCGGGATGAGTCTGGTTTACGAATTTTGACAGCGGAGAAAAGTTTACGAATTTCATTGAGATAGGCATCAAAGCCCTCTCCCTGAAACACCTTCACCACGAAACTGCCGTCACTACGCAATACCTGATTGCACATGTCCAGCGCCAGCTCGACCAGATACATGGCGCGAGCCTGATCCACCTGCTGGGTACCGCTCATGTTGGGCGCCATATCAGACATCACGACATCGACCTTGTCGGGACCCACTCGTTCCAGCAAGGCGCCGAGTACAGTTTCCTCCCGAAAGTCCCCTTGCAGGAAATCGACACCAGCAATGGGATCCATCGGCAAAATGTCACATGCGATGACGCGACCCGAATCACCAACCTGTTCAACCGCGAACTGGGACCAACCACCGGGGGCTGCACCCAAATCCACTACGGTCATGCCTTGTTTCAGCAAGCGATCCTTGCCCTGGATCTCGTCAATCTTGAAAACAGCACGAGAACGCAGGCCCATTTTCTGGGCTTTTTTGACGTATTGATCGTCGAAATGTTCTTTTAACCAGCGAGTTGAACTGGGGGAACGTTTTTTCTGGGTCATGATAATCGACTTTAAAAAACCACAAGGGTTATTAGTATTAAGGGCTAAGTGGGGGTAGAATACGCCCCTTTCAACCCTGACTTATGAAGAAATTGCGATGATTCTCAACAATAAACAGAAACAGTACCTCAAGGGCCTTGCCCATAGCCTCAAGCCTGTCGTCCTGCTGGGTCAGCATGGTCTGACCGAAGGTGTACTGGCCGAGATCGATCTGGCACTGAACCATCACGAGCTGATCAAGGTTAAGGTTGCCTCTGAAGATCGCGAAATGAAACAACTGGTTATGGATGCTATCGTCCGTGAAACCGGTTCAATCAAGGTGCAAAGCATGGGTCATGTGCTGACCATTTATCGTCAAGCCAACGAACCCAAAATCCAGCTGCCCCGCAAGTAAAAGGAAAGAGCATCGCTCTTTCCTTATTCCACTTCTTCCCGAGTCGCTTGCCAAAGTAGTCGCAAAGCCCTTAACCTGCGATGAATACTTCCGGACACGCATTATGGCTCACCATCCTATTCTGACCGACGATGAGCTGGCCATGCTGCGGGACTTGGGGAGCAATCAGGACACCCATGTTCTGAGTGGTCACCTCGATGCCCCCATGCTTGGCTTGCTGCACAAAGCCGAACACCTTGTACTCGAAGCCCGCTTCGCAGGCCATCAGCTGCGTTTTCCCCTGAGCTTTACCCAAGGGGAAGATGGCTTCGTCGAGCCCCGGTTATCTGCACCGGTCATCAGGGAGCTTGGGTTTGCGCAGCCGCGTGCCTGGCGTCTCACCCAAAAAGCCAAGCTTTGCAGCGACCTGGACCTGTTTCAGGTGCTCAGCCTCTCCCTCAACGGCCTCATCGTGGAAAATTTGCCAACCGACATGGTGGCCGATACCCCCATCAACGGCGAGCTCAGCATCGAGCAAGAGGCCCCTCTTCCACTGCAGGGACGACTGGTAAGGCGCATCAAAGCCAATGCCGACCATGCCACTTGGGCACTGAGCTTTCAAATGAGCGAGAGCAACATCGAACGGCTGCGCCATTGGTTGTTTCAGCGTCATCAGGACGCCTTTACCGAGGCGTATCTGTCCTGATTTTTATCAATAATCATATAGATAAAGACAAACAGGGGAGCGCCAGCCCCCCTGTTTCATCGTCTATAGCATTCGCTTAGATATAAGCGACTTCCAGTACTTCGTATTCCACATCACCGCCCGGCGTCTTGACGATTGCAACATCGTCCACTTCCTTGCCAATCAGGGCGCGGGCAATGGGGGAGTTGACAGAGATGAGGTTCTGTTTGATATCAGCCTCATCATCACCCACGATGCGGTAAACCACCTCTTCCTCTGTCTCGCTCTTGAGCAGAGTCACAGTCGCGCCAAAAATCACGCGGCCGTTGTTGGTCATCTTGGTGACATCGATCACCTGGGCATTGGAGAGCTTGGCTTCAATCTCCTGAATGCGGCCTTCACAGAACCCCTGCTGCTCGCGAGCGGCATGGTATTCGGCGTTTTCCTTCAGATCGCCGTGCTCACGGGCATCGGCAATCGCTTCGATAATCTGGGGACGAAGCTCGGTCTTGAGATAATCGAGCTCTTCGCGCAGCTTCTCAGCGCCGCGAACAGTCATCGGAGTATGATTCATAGTCGAAACCTGGGTTGCTTGAAAATAGAAACTGCGGCCATCTGCAAGGAGGCCGCAGCAATCGGTTCGGATGAGGCATCTTAATATGAAGCCAACACAAAATCCACGTCAGCCCCCTGATGCAGATCCCACTTGCGTCATCGACATTCCCCTCACTACTTCCCTTCTGGTACGGAAATGGGGGCCGAAACGGTCGGTTTGCCCTGCATGATGGCGATCTCCACCCGCCGGTTCATCCGACGATTTTCCGGGGTGGTATTGGGCACCAATGGTTGGGAATCAGCCATTCCCTGCACCACAAGTCGCCCCTGATCAAAACCGGGGACCTTCAGCATCTGGTGCGCCACCGCCACCGCCCGTTGCGACGACAACTCCCAGTTGGACTGGAACAGCTCATCTTCGGTCGCCACGTTGTCGGTGTGACCGGAGATGGTGATTTCACCCGGCACATCCTTGAGCAAGGTCGCGACCTTGCGAATGACCGGCCAGAACTGGGGTTGCAGAAATGCCGAACCGGCCGGGAACGACGCTTTTTCCCTGATCCGGATGATGATCTGCTGGCCCAGCGCCTCAATTTCGATGGCACCGTCCTGGATTTGATCTTTCATCTGCTCGGCGAGGGCTTTGGCCAGGGTATTGGATTGTTCTTGCGCCTTCTTCGCATCCTGCGCGGTATCGCCCCCCGTCTGTTTGCCATCACTCTTGTCCTGACCACCGGCCTGATCCGCCTCACCGGGCAGAAACTCCAGTTCGGTCTGAGTCATATCGATGGTCTGCTGCATCACGGTATCAATCGGCGTGGGCTCAGGGCGACCGGGCCTGAACTCCTGGGCAATCACCGAGGTTCCCTTGGGAATATCTTTCACCTCAAGGATGTTCTGCACTCCGAAAGCATTCTTCATAGAGCCCGCGATCTGCTTGAACTTGAGTACATCCATCTCGGCAAAGGAGAGCAGCAGCACGAAGAAGCACATCAGCAGCGACATCAGGTCGGCAAAGGTGCCCATATAGGCAGGAAGACCGGGAGGGGGACATTTGCAATCAGACATGGTGCCTACTCCGCGCCGGTATTGCGTTTGGACTGGCTCAGATAGTTCTGCAGCATGGACTGGATCACCCGCGGGTTCTGGCCATCCTGAATCCCCATAATGGCATCAAGGATCAGGGTACGACTGAGTTTCTCCTCCCCGCTGCGCAGCTCCAGCTTGTCAGCAATAGGAATAGCGATCATGTTGGCCTCTATCGCTCCGTACAGGGTGGTAAGCAAGGCCACCGCCATTGCCGGCCCGATCGACTTGGGGTCACTCATATTTGACAACATGGCCACCAGGCCCACCAACGTACCTATCATCCCCATGGCTGGGCCCAGATCCCCAAGGGTACGGAAAACCTTGATGGCAATGACATGGCGCTCGGCTGTCAGGTCGATATCCTTTTCCATCACGGCACGCACCACTTCGGCATCGTGACCATCCACCAGCATGTCGATCCCTTTCTTCATAAATGCATTGGGGATCTCTGCTGCCTCCAGCGCCAGAAAGCCACCTTTGCGAGCCGCATCAGCCAGTTCAACGGCTTTGGCGATCAGATCGTCGAGCTTGTCGCCCTTGTACATAAAGGCTTTGCCCGCCACCTTGAAAGCCAGAAAAAACTGCCCGATATTGAACTTCATCATGGCGATGAAGATTGAGCCAAGAATAGTGATATAGACCGATGGCATATCGATAAACATGCTCAACGAGCCACCAAGGATCATGCCGTAAATCACGACACCGAATCCTAAAACGATACCTAACAAGCTCCCTAGATCCACGTCCCTACTCCTGTCACCGGTTCTTATGCCTAATTATAGTTTGTTGAATTTTCTGCTATTGCGACCCTAGCGGCAAGCATGCATCCACTGAGAATGATGGCTCATTATCGGCCAGTTTAGCGAGAGTTTGAGAGGGCAATGCTTTTCTGCCTCCCCCCTGTGGACGGTCGATGTTAATATAAGCCGTTTTTTTCAATCCCCGAGGATGGACATGGCCAGTAAAAAAATCGACCGTCTGAGTTTTGATGCCACTCTGGAAGAGCTGGAAACCATCGTTCATCAGCTGGAACAAGGTTCCCTACCCCTGGAAGAGGCACTCAAGCAGTTCGAGCAGGGCGTTCATCTGGTTCGGGCCGGTCAGCAGAAGCTGGAACTGGCCGAACAGAAGATCCAGATCCTGCTCAGTCAAGCCGATGGCAGTGACCAGCTCGCCCCCTTCCAGCCAGAACAAGGAGAGGAGTGAGTGGCGCTGGACCATTTTTCCCGTCTGCATCGTCAGCGTATTGACGACTGTCTGTCAGCACAACTTGAATCCTTGCCCGCCATGGCGCCGCGCCTGCGCGATGCCATGAGTTATGGCTTGCTGCTGGGCGGCAAACGGGTTCGCCCGTTTCTGGTCTACGCAGTCGGCGAGATGCTGGGCGTCAAGAGCGAACTGCTGGATGGCCCCGCGGCTGCCGTGGAGTGCATCCACGCCTACTCCCTGCTGCACGATGACCTGCCCGCCATGGATAACGACGACCTGCGTCGTGGTCAGCCAACCGTTCACAAGGCGTTTGACGAAGGAACCGCCATTCTGGCCGGTGATGCGCTGCAGACCCTGGCGTTCTCCATTCTGGCCGATCACCCCATGCCCGACTCCTTGATGGCCAACCGGGTGCGGATGCTGAGTACCCTCGCCCGCGCCTCCGGCTATCTCGGTATGTGTGGTGGTCAGGCGCTGGATCTGCAGGCCGAAGGGCGCCAGATCTCGCTTGCCGAACTGGAGCAGGTACACCGCCACAAGACCGGCGCGCTGATTGAATGCGCCGTGGCGCTCGGCGCCCTGTGCAAAGCCGATGTCGATGACGCCACGCTGGCTGCACTGCAAACCTATGCCGCCGCGATTGGCCTCGCCTTTCAGGTGCAGGATGACATCCTCGACATCACAGGTGATACCGCCACCCTGGGCAAGCCGCAAGGTTCTGACCTGGCGCTGGAAAAAAGTACCTACCCGGCCCTGCTCGGACTCGAAAATGCCCGTGAGCTGGCTCGCGAACTGCACGGTAAAGCCTTAACAGCCCTGCAATCCTTGCCCTACAATACCGACATTCTGGAAGCGTTTGCCGATTACATCATCGAGCGAGCCCACTAAACGCTGGATAACAGTAACAATATGAGCGTTGATATTAGCAATTTCCCCAACCTGGCCCTCGCGGACACTCCGGTCGAGCTGCGTTCCTTGCCCAAAGATCGGCTGCCGGTGCTGTGCAACGAGCTGCGCGAATATCTGCTGCGCTCTGTCAGCCGCTCCAGCGGACACTTTGCCTCCGGTCTCGGCACGGTCGAACTGACCGTGGCCCTGCACTACGTCTACAACACCCCGTTCGATCGGCTGATCTGGGATGTGGGCCATCAGGCCTATCCCCACAAGATCCTGACCGGGCGCCGTGATCAGATCCACACCATCCGTCAGAAAGACGGTCTGCACCCCTTCCCCTGGCGTGGCGAGAGCGAGTACGACGTGCTCTCCGTTGGCCACTCCAGCACCTCCATCGGTGCCGCCCTTGGCATGGCGGTCGCCGCCGAGAGCGAAGGGCTGGGTCGCAAGGTCGTTGCAGTGATCGGTGATGGTGCCATTACCGCAGGGATGGCCTTCGAAGCGCTCAACCACGCTGGCGATGTGCACAAGGACATGCTGGTGATCCTCAACGACAACGAGATGTCCATCTCCGAGAATGTCGGGGCGCTGAACAACCATCTGGCCCGGGTCATGTCCGGCAAGCTCTACACCACCATCCGCGAAGGCGGCAAGAAGGTGCTGGCGGGTTTGCCACCGGTCAAGGAGCTGGCCAAGCGGGCCGAAGAGCACCTCAAGGGGATGGTGGTACCCGGCACCCTGTTCGAGGAGTTCGGCTTCAACTATATCGGCCCCATCGACGGTCACGATATCGAGGCACTGGTCGAGACCCTGCGCAACATGCGCAACCTCAAGGGCCCGCAACTGCTGCACGTCAAAACCAAGAAGGGCAAGGGTTACGAGCCGGCGGAGAAAGACCCCATCGGTTATCACGCCGTGCCCAAGTTCAATCCTGACGATTGCTCCCTGCCCAAGGCGAGCAGCGCCAAACCCACCTTCTCCGCCATCTTTGGCCAATGGCTGTGCGACATGGCCGCCAAAGACGAAAAGCTGGTCGGCATCACCCCCGCCATGCGCGAAGGCTCGGGGCTGGTAAAATTCAGCCAGCAATATCCGGATCGCTACTTCGATGTGGCCATTGCCGAGCAGCATGCAGTCACTTTCGCCGCGGGTCTTGCCATCGCCGACAAGAAGCCGGTGGTGGCCATCTATTCGAGCTTCCTGCAGCGCGCCTACGATCAGGTGATCCACGACGTAGCGCTGCAAGATCTGCCGGTGCTATTCGCCATCGACCGGGCCGGTCTGGTGGGCGCCGATGGCCCGACACATCAAGGGGCGTTCGACATCAGCTTCCTGCGTACCGTGCCCAACATGGTGGTGATGACGCCATCTGACGAGAGCGAATGCCGCCAGATGCTCTATACCGGCTACCTCCATCAGGGCCCTGCCGCTGTGCGTTACCCGCGCGGCAGCAGCCTGAGCGATGTCCCCATCTCGTCAGAGATGCAGGCGCTGGCGCTCGGCAAGGGACGTATCCTGCGAGAGGGCAAGGGCACTGCCATTCTGGCGTTTGGCACCTTGCTGCACCACGCGAAAGCGGCCGCCGAAGCACTGGATGCCACCCTGGTGGACATGCGCTTTGTCAAACCGATGGATGAGGCGCTGGTGCTGTCGCTGGCGGCCAGCCACGATCACTTCGTCACCATCGAAGACAACGCCATCATGGGCGGCGCCGGTTCGGCGGTGAACGAGCTGCTGATGCGCAGCAAACAGTGCAAGCCGGTGCTCAACCTTGGCTTGCCGGATCGCTTCGTGGAACAGGGTTCCCAGCAGGAGATCTATGCCCTGCTCGGTCTGGACGATGCAGGCATCCAGCGCAGCATCGAAAGCTGGCTGCAAGCCTGATAAATATCTTTATTGCTAATGTGTAATGCCCGTCGAGTCACTACGACGGGCATTTCTACATAGCCCCCACCATCCTCAGAGGGTAATGACTCCAATCAGTTGAAATGGTGTCTTTCTATAAAGGCACCAATCACTTTCTCGTGGAGTTCAACGGAACGAGAGAAGCAGATGGTCTTGCGAGCCAATCGCTTGATGCGCATTCTGAGCGTCAGGTTGTTACGCTCGATACGCTGGGTGAATATCTTCCCGGTCAGATGCATCTCGCTCGGCACCTCTCTGGCATAGCTTCCCCAATCATCACTGGTGATAAAGCCTATCTGGAACGGAGAAAGCAGGCTCAGCAACCGACGGCATGTCTCATCGTTGCGTGGGCCAAAGGTATATGCCACGACTCGTTTTCTCTTGGTATCAAAAGCATACCAAAGCCAATGTCGATGCTGTTTGTTGCCAACATAGGCCCACTGTTCATCAAGTTCACAGATAAGCGCCACGTCATAGAGCACCACCTTTTCGGAGGTTACTTGCCTT
>NZ_JBFODS010000017.1:0-79248 GCF_040908445.1 Aeromonas sp. R10-2
GGTTCTTCGCGGGATCTTGGGGAAGTGGAAGTTGACAGACAGGGTGCTGGTAAACTGGCTGTCTCCAAACACACCACCACCATCACCCTGCTGTCGCCGTGCATCATATTGATATTGCCTCCTTCTGGCCAGGTTATACCGTCATCGCCCAAGCGCTTTCTGCCAACCATCACACCCTGTTTACCCTTGAGCCTCGCGCCGACCTGTTGCCCCGTTGTCGCCGATGCCTGCAACCCACGCCATTGATCCACGACCAACGTATCCGCCGGGTGCGTGAGCGAGACCTATTTGACCGACAAGTCTGGTTACAACTGCCTGTTCGCCGCGTCGACTGTCTGCGCTGTGGTCGCGTCAGTGAACATATCGACTGGCTCCCCTCTGGCTCCCGCCTCACCCGGCGCATGCAGTGCTGGATTGAAGCGCTCGTTCAGTACCTCCCCATCCGCCATGTCAGCCAGCTCACCGGGGTCGGTTGGCACACCATCAAGGAGATCGACAAGCGCCGTTTGCAGACCAGTGTGGGCACCATCGAACTTGGGGAGGTGCGGCGGCTGGTGATGGATGAGTTTGCCCTGCACAAGGGACACCGCTATGCCACCGTGATCATGGATGCCGAGCGAATCCGCGTCCTGTGGGTGGGGCACGGCAACAGCCGGGCCGCTATCCGTCCCTTCTTCGAGCAGCTCGGCGAGCGATGCCAGCAGATTGAAGCGGTGGCGATGGACATGAACACGGCGTTCGACCTGGAGGTGAAGCAACACTGCCCGCAGGCGGAGGTGGTCTACGACCTGTTCCACGTGGTGGCTCGCTATGGCCGAGAGGTGGTGGACCGGGTGCGAGTGGAGCAGGCGAATGCACTGAAAAGCGATAAACCGGCGCGAAAAGTGGTCAAAAGTGCGCGTTGGTTGCTGCTACGTAATCGGGCGAAGTTGAGTGAAAAACAGGATGTGAAGTTGCAGGAGCTGTTGGCGGCGAATCAACCGCTGGCGATGGTGTACGTGCTGAAAGAGGGGTTGAAGGGCATCTGGTATGCGCCGAGCGTGTGGGAAGGATGGCGACGATGGCGGAGCTGGATGCGGCAGGTGAAGGAAAGCGGGCTAGCGCCGCTGCAACGATTTGGTCGAAATTTATCGAAATATATGCGGGGGATCCTGGCGAGTGCAAACTACCCGATGCACACGAGTGTGCTGGAAGGGGTGAACAACAAGATCAAAGTGATAAAGCGCATGGCATATGGATTTAGGGACTCAGAATACTTTTTTCTGAAAATCAAGGCGGCCTTCCCCGGAAAGCCGCGATGAACCTAAAAAAACGCCTCCACAAGGGAGGCGTTGTCGATAGCTGGTTATCAGGCCGCGTGATGGTAAGCGGAGGCTTCAAACAGCTTCTTGTTGGCCACCAGATCGATGGGGTCAAAATCATCGACGTTGATGGTGCGCAGGCGACTTACCTCGGCGCGGCGCAGCAGCTCCGCTTCGCTCTGGGTCAGTACGCCAGCGGCCAGGCCGATGTCGGCCACCTTGTCCAGCGCCATGAAGGGACGCTTGATACCATCGCTCTTGCAGACTTTCTCGAACAGCGGCTCGGCGGCCAGCACGTCATCGAGCGCCTGCTCCAGCAGACCGAAGGGGTTGCCCTCTTCGCGAGTCAGGTATTGCCCCTTGGCCAGGCGGCTGCGGGTCTCGCTCGGGGTTTGCAGCAGACGGGCCACTTGCTGGTCCAGCTTGTCGCACGGACGGTTCAGGTCACGACCCAGCGGCAGCACCACGGCGCGCAGGGCAAGACCAATCCAGCGGTTCGGGAAGTTGCGCAGCAGCTCGTCGATCGCCTCTTGTGCCTTGAACATGGCATCTTGCAGTGCCCAGTGCAGCAGGGGCAGGTCGGCCTGCTGGCGTCCCTCGTCCTGATAGCGCTTGAGGGCGCTGGAGGCGAGATAGAGCTGGCTCAGCACGTCGCCAAGACGGGCGGAGACCCGCTCCTTGCGCTTGAGCTCGCCCCCCAGGGTGCCCATCGCCATGTCTGACAGGAACGCCAGGTTGGCCGAGAGGCGGGAGAGCTGCTGGTAGTAGCCCTTGGTCTGATCCTTGTAAGGGGCCGCGGCAAAGCGGGCGCCGGTGATACCGAGCCAGAAGCTTCGTACCAGGTTGCTGATGGCAAAGCCGACGTGGCTGAATACTGCCTTGTCGAAATCTTTCAGCGCCTGCTCCTTGTCGGGATGGCTGGCAGCCAGCATCTCCGGCAGTACATACGGGTGGCAGCGGATAGCGCCCTGACCATAGATGATCATGCTGCGGGTCAGGATGTTGGCCCCTTCCACCGTAACGGCGATGGGGGCACCCTGATAGCCACGGGCCAGATAGTTGTTGGGGCCCATGCAGATGGCTTTGCCGCCGTGGATGTCCATGGCATCGATGATGCACTTCTGGGCACGGTCGGTGAGGTGGTATTTGACGATGGCGGAGATGACCGAGGGCTTCTCGCCAAGGTCGATACCGGTCACGGTCAGGTTGGCTGCGGCGCCCATGATGTAGGCGTTGCCACCGATGCGGGCCAGCGGCTCTTCAATCCCTTCCATCTTGCCGATGGGCAGCTTGAACTGGCGACGGATGCGGCTGTAGGCACCGCTCGCCAGGGCCAGCATCTTGACGCCACCTGTGCTGTTGGAGGGCAAGGTGATGCCGCGACCGACCGACAGACACTCGACCAGCATGCGCCAGCCCTGACCAGCCATGGCCGGGCCACCGATGATGAAATCGAGCGGGACGAACACATCCTTGCCCTGGGTCGGGCCGTTCTGGAACGGCACGTTGAGCGGGAAGTGGCGACGGCCAATGCCGACCCCCTTGATGTGGGTGGGGATCAGGGCGCAGGTGATGCCGAGCTCTTCCTCTTCACCCAGCAGGTGCTCGGGGTCACGCAGTTTGAAGGCGAGACCCAGCACGGTAGCAATGGGGGCGAGCGTAATATAGCGCTTGTTCCAGGTGAGGCGCATACCGAGCACCTCTTTGCCTTCCCACTCGCCTTTGCAGACGATACCGAAGTCGGGGATGGAGCCGGCGTCAGAACCCGCTTCCGGGCTGGTCAGGGCGAAGCAGGGGATCTCTTTACCCACTGCCAGGCGGGGCAGGTAGTAATCCTTCTGCTCGTCAGTGCCATAGTGTTGCAGCAGTTCGCCCGGGCCCAGCGAGTTGGGTACGCCAACGGTGGAGGCGAGCACGGCGCTGGCGCCGCACAGTTTTTGCAGGACGCAGGACTGGGCGTAGGCTGAGAACTCCAGACCGCCATATTTCTTCTTGATGATCATGGCGAAGAACTTGTTGTCCTTCAGGTATTGCCACACCTCGGGGGAGAGATCCGCGCGCTCGTGGGTCACTTCCCAGTCGCTCACCATGCGGCACACTTCCTCGACCGGACCATCCATAAAGGCCTGCTCTTCGGCAGAGAGGGCGCTGACCGGGATGGCGTGCAGCTTTTTCCAGTCCGGGTTGCCCGCGAACAGATCGGCTTCCCACCAGGTGGTGCCCGCTTCAATCGCCTCTTTCTCGGTGCGGGACATCTCCGGCATGATCGATTTGTAGATCTTGAACAACGGCTTGGTTATTTGATTGCGGCGAAATTCCACCAGATTGAGCGGGATGGCGATCACCGCGAACAGCGCCCATCCCAGCAAGGGCACATGACCATAGATGGCGCCAAGCACCAGGGCGGCGCCGGTGACCAGGGTGGAGATGAACAGGGATGCCCGGCGATAGGCCAGGGCTCCGATAACCAGGATCACCCCGAGCAGAGTGAGGGTCGTCGTCATTGCTTGCTCCTTGCGTGGTTAGGTTGCCAACGTGGCGTAACTGATCCAGAGGTCTGACCTGTTGGATATGGCCCCTGTTGTAATTCATACGCACAAAGTTATCAAGCTGTTTACATCTTCATTACCTTCTCTCTGTGATCCCCATAACGCTCACGCGCCGCCAGCGCTGTGGCTCGCAGGGGGGCGACTGTGCGATTCGCTTGTGCGAGAATAGCCGCGATCTACACGCACACTAAAAACAGTGGAAGAGACATCATGTACCAAGAATTGATCCGCAATGAACTGACCGAAGCTGCCAGCGTGCTGCAGGCCTTCCTGGCTGATGAGCAGAACCTGAAAAACATCGAAGCGGCCGCCAAACTGCTGGCCGACTCTTTCAAGGAAGAGGGCAAGGTGCTCTCTTGTGGCAACGGTGGCTCCCACTGTGACGCCATGCACTTCGCCGAAGAGCTGACCGGTCGTTACCGCGAGAACCGCCCGGGTTATGCCGGTATCGCCATCTCCGATCCGAGCCACCTCTCCTGCGTCTCCAACGACTTTGGCTATGACTATGTCTTCTCCCGCTACGTAGAAGCGGTCGGCCGCCGTGGCGACGTGCTGCTTGGCATCTCCACTAGCGGCAACTCCGGCAATATCCTGAAAGCCATCGAGGCTGCCCGCGCCAAAGGCATGAAAGTGATCGCCCTGACCGGCAAGGATGGCGGCAAGATGGCGGGTCTGGCGGATGTCGAGATCCGCGTGCCGCACTTTGGCTATGCCGACCGTATTCAGGAAGTGCACATCAAGGTGATCCACATCCTGATCCAGCTGGTCGAAAAAGAGATGGCCAAGTAATCAGGCCATCGTCACCAGACTAGGGCATCACCGGTTGCATGGTTTGCCATCTGCCGGTTGTTGCCAGTCACAGGGGAAGGTATTGCGCCTTCCCCTGCTGTCTGTCGAACCAGCGTGCTGGTCGAACATGACACAAGCCAAATCATGAAAGGAGTCTGCCGGATATGTGCGAACTGCTCGGCATGAGTGCCAATGTGCCGACCGATATCTGCTTCAGCTTTACCGGGTTGATGCTGCGCGGCGGCAAGACCGGGCCCCACAAGGATGGCTGGGGGATCACCTTCTACGAGGGGAAGGGCTTTCGCACCTTCAAGGATCCCGAGCCCAGCGCCCAATCTCCCATCGCCAGACTGGTACAGGCGCTGCCCATCAAAAGCTGCGCCGTGGTCAGCCACATTCGGCAGGCCAACCGTGGCTGTGTGTCACTGGAAAATACCCACCCCTTTACCCGTGAGCTGTGGGGCCGTTACTGGACTTTTGCCCACAACGGTCAGCTGACCGGTTACAAGAAGCTGCCAACCGGTCGCCACCGGCCGGTGGGGGATACCGACAGCGAGCACGCCTTCTGCTGGCTGCTCGATCGGCTGGAGCAAAAATATCCCAAGCGTCCTGCCAACTTTCCCGCCATGTTTCGCTATCTCGCCACCCTGTGTGACGAGCTCAGAGCATTCGGGGTGTTCAACATGCTGCTCTCGGACGGGGAGTATGTGATGAGCTACTGCAGCAACAACCTGCACTGGCTGACTCGCTGTGCGCCGTTTGGCGAGGCGAGCCTGCTGGATGAGGAGGTGGTGATCGACTTTCAAAGGGAGACCACCCCCAACGATGTGGTGACCCTGATCACCACCCGTCCGCTGACCGGCAATGAGAATTGGGTCAAAATGGCGCCCGGCGAATTCAATCTGTTTCGCATGGGGGAGCGGGTGGCGACCAACCAGGTCGCGCTTGAGCAAGATAAAAAAATACCAGGGTAGATACCTACCCTGGTTCTTCGCAGCAGCCATAAAAGGCAAAAGGGATGAGAGGTGTTGCTGAGCATCATCACTCTGACGGCATTGAGTGTTGATCAATTGTTAATTTGTGGCAATCAAGTTGTTGTGTTGAGGGGCGTTTCAGCATCGCTATTTCGATACTGATCACATTTTTTGCCACTTTATTCCCTGAGTCATCCAATCGGGTGCTTCATCACTGCCTGGTCATGAGCCACGACATCGAAAACTATCTATAGTATGGTCTGTTTGAATACCGTTCTGGAGGAGCCTCGCATGGAGTGGGTGGATCGCAAGGTGTTGCAGCAGCTGGCAGAGGATATCGGTCCGGATATGCTGCCCGTGGTCATCGCAGTCTTTATTGAAGAGGTGGGCGAGCAGCTGAGTCAGCTCAGACCCCTCTATGAACAGGGAGAGTGGGAGGCGCTGGCTCGGGTGGCGCACAGCATGAAATCATCCTGTGGCAGCTACGGCGCCATGCCGAGCTATCAGCAGGTGATGGCGCTGGAGATGGCCAGCAAGCAGGCCGATGTGGCCGAGGCAGAGCGCCAATTGCAACTGCTGGAGGCCTCCTTGCCCCAGGTGCTCGCGTTTCTTGCCGATTATCAGTAACGGCGCCATGCAGGGATGCCGGGGCGCCGTGACCGTTGCCTAACGCTGGTTGAGCAGCTGCTGGATGATTCGGTCCAGCGCCAGTTTCAGCTTCAACCGATCGTGCCGATGGGGCAGCTCAAGCTCGCCCAGCTCGGCTTCGATCACACGCCCTTGCCAGTCCCCCGCATCACCCGCGCCTTGTGGGGCCAGGATGGCATCCAGCCGACCCTGACCGACCCGGGATTCCAGCCAGCGACATTGACTCATCAGATCCAGCTGACTGGCAGGGCCGTTTTCCGCCACCAGATTGCAGACGAAAACCAGCATGGCGCTGCTCTCGTTGATGGCCTGGGCGATCTCAGCCAGCAGCAATGGCGGCATGATGGAGGTGAGGAAACTGCCCGGCCCCAGAATGATCATGTCCGCCTGCTGCAATGCCAGCACCGCTTCCCGGGTCGCTTGCACTTCCGGCATCAGGCCGAGGGAGAGGGGAGGGGTTGCCAGTTGATCGATGGATACCTCTCCCAGGATCTGGGTGCCACACTCCATATGGGCGCAGAGATCGGTGGGAAATTCAGACATGGGTAGCAATTGTGACTCGATTTTGAGCATGTCACTGATCAGCTTGATAGCATCAAGAGGACGGACACAGAGATTATCGAGCGCCAGCAGCATCAGGTTGCCAAGGTTGTGGCCCGCCAGCTCGCCTTTGCCGGCAAAGCGGTACTCGAACAACAGGCTGCCGATGCTGGGATCGGTCACCAGCTGGTTCAGGCAGTTGCGCAGATCGCCCCAGGCGATGCACTCCTGACTCTTGCGCAGGCGTCCGGTCGAGCCACCATCATCTGTGGTGGCGACGATGCCGGTGAGCCGTTGACCGAGAAACGAGAGGGACGAAAGCACTCGTCCCATGCCATGGCCACCACCGATGGCAACGACCCGATCGAAGTCATTGATGTTTTTTTGCCACATATGGGCGTCCTGTTACTGGTCTCAGTTGACCGCTATGTTAGCAAGCGAAGCGAGATAATTGTTTGATAAAGGTATGATTTTTGCTTGAGGCTGCCATTCGATAAAACAAGGAGATGGTGTTGAAATTTCTGACCGTTCACTCCCTCGCCCAGAATTCATCGCTGGCGGCCCAAGATATCTGCGCGCAGCTGTGCCACCATGCCGATCAGGCCCCCTCCCTGCTGTTACTCTATTTTACCCAAGCCCATGAGGGGGCGATACTGCGCGACGTGCTCAAACGCCAGTTCCCGACGACCCGCCTGCTTGGGTGCAGCTCTTGCGGTGGTGTCATGACAGAGATGGGACACCACGCCCGAGACGGATATGGGCTGGCCGTTGCTGCTCTGTACGATGAGAAAGGGGCATTCGGGGTAGCCGGTGCCAGCGGTGACGGGGTGGATGTGCGGCAGTTGCTGCGCCGAGCCATGAGCGACTGTGGTCGGCCGGGCGAGCTGCCCCAGTTGATCCTGTTTCATGCCAGTCCCGGTAAGGAAGAGGGGCTGCTGGCCGGTATCGAGGCCGAACTCGGTGCCTCGGTGCCGGTGGTCGGTGGATCCGCGGCTGATAGCAGCGTCAGCGGTGACTGGCAGCTCTGCTGGGATGAGTCGGTGAGTCAGGATGGCATCGGTCTGGCGGTGCTCTATCCCGATTGCCAGCTCGCTTTTCAGTTTCACTCCGGTTATGTGCCTGCCGAATTCAGTGGCGAGATCACCGCCTGCAACGGGCGGGAGGTACTCACCATCGATCACCAGCCTGCTGCCGAGGTCTATGCCCGCTGGTGCGGTCGCGAGCAGCCCTGGCCGGTGGGGGCGATTTTGCGGGAGACCACGCTCACCCCGCTGGCTCGTCAGGTGGGAGCGCTGGATGGCATTCCTTACTACAAACTCTCCCATCCTGAAGCTGTGACCGAACAGGGCGGGCTGCGGCTCTTTACCGATGTGGTGCAAGGGGAGCGTCTGCTGTTGATGTACAGCAGTCAGGAGGGGTTGCTGCAGCGCAGCCTCAATGCCATGCGCGTCGAGCCAGGGTATGGGGTCGATGTGGAATTGCAGCCTATCGGCGCTCTCATCATCTTTTGTGCTGGTTGCCGTTTGGCGCTAGGTGATATGTTGTGCCAATTTGTCGAGCAGAGCCAGGCTCGCCTCGGCAAGATCCCCTTTATCACCCCCTTTACCTTCGGCGAGCAGGGGCGGCTGCCCAATGGCGAGCTGGCCCACGGCAACCTGATGGTATCGAGCGTGATTTTCCTGACCCGTTGAGTCGGCAGAACATAACAGAGCAGGCAACAAGATGATTGGCAACAGTGAACTGGAAGCCCTCGGCGACAAATTGCAGACCACGCTGGTCGACCTTATGCGTTGCCGCGAGCGCGAGGCCAAGTATCGTCACGAGTCCCAGACCCTGCTGGGCGGGGTTGCCACCCTCGCCGATGCCAAGACGCTGGAGCAGGTGCTGGAGAGCCTTATCCAGGTGCTCAAACCCTTTATCGGCTTTGAACACGCGGATGTAGTGGCCTGGGAAGGGGAGCAGGGGAGTACCCACCTCAGTACCGAGCCGATGCTATCAGCCCGCAGCTGGCGTATGACCCCGGCATTTGCCCGCGCCATCTCGGGTGAAACCCTGGTGATTTACGATCCCGCCCAGCTCCCTGAGCTGGCGCCGCTGGCAAGCGAGCCGGGCTGGGCCAGCGTGATGCTGACTGGGCTACAGGCCCCCGGTTTTACCGCTACCCTCATCTGCCGCCACGCCCGGGCGGGCACCTTCGATCTCACCAGCAAGGCCGCCATGGAGCGTTGCCGTCCGCTTATCGCCCAGGCGCTGGTCAACATCACCTATCGGGCCCGCTTGCAGGAACAGGTCGCGGTAAAAACCGAGGCGCTACAGGCCAGCGAACGTCGTTTTCGCAGCTTCGCCGCCATGGCTTCAGACTGGTTTTGGGAGACAGATGCCGAGCATCGCCTCAGTTATGCCTCAGAGCCGGGTTATCTGGATGAGATGACCCCGCAGGCGACCCGGCCAACCCTCTATGACTACGTCTGCAACAAGCAGAGCTGCGATGCCCAGAAATATCTGCAGCTTTTGGAGCTGCGCCAGCCGGTGCGAGGGGTGCGGATGCAGGTTGCGCTGCAACACGGCCCCTGTTGGATGGAGGTGAGCGCCGAGCCCTGTTTTGACCATGATGGCCTGTTTATCGGTTATCGCGGCACTGCCCGGGATATCAGCAACCAGATCCGCCGTGAAGAGGAGCTGGCGCGGGCACGGGATGAGGCCGAAGCGGCCAACCGTGCCAAGTCCCAGTTTTTGGCCATGATGACCCACGAGATCCGTTCGCCCATGAATGCGGTGTTGGGGATGCTCGATCTGGTGCAGCATGCCGAGCTGGCGCCGGAGCAACAGAGCCTGCTGCGCCATGCCACCCACTCGGCCAGATTGCTGCAAACCATCATCGACGACGTGCTCGATTTTTCGAAAATCGAGTCGCAAACCCTGGTGTTTCACTGCGAGACCCTGCAACCCGTCCAGCTTTGCCAATCTCTGGTCGAGCCGCTGCAAGCTCGCGCGACCGCCAAGGGGATCGCGCTGGTTTATCGGGTCGATGAGTCGGTCCCCCGGGAGTTGCAGGGGGATCCGATGCGTTTGTCACAGGTGATGGGCAATCTGCTGGACAACGCCCTCAAATTTACCGAACAGGGGCAGGTGACACTGCACCTGGGTTGGCAGGATGAGAAGCTGCTGATCTCGGTCTTCGACACCGGGATCGGGATCGCCGATGCGGATCAGGCGCTGCTGTTTGAACCCTTCTCCCAGGTCGACAACTCGGCCACCCGGCGTTTTTCCGGTACCGGCCTCGGTCTTGCCATCAGCAAGCGTCTGGTGACGCTTATGGGGGGAGAGATCCACCTGAAGAGCGAGCCGGGCAAGGGAAGCTGTTTCTGGTTCGAACTGCCCGGCATGGCGCTACCCTGCCATAGCCAGCCGCAGCGGGAGGAGGGGGCTTCGGCACTGCTGCCACTGGATGTGCTGGTGGTGGAGGACAGCCCGGTGAACCAGTTGGTGGTGTCGCTGATGCTGCAAAAACTGGTGGGCAAGGTTCGGTTGGCTGCCAATGGTCTGGAAGCGCTGGCGCAGGTGGATGAGCAGCTCCCGGATCTGATCCTGATGGATATGCGGATGCCCCTGATGGATGGACTGGAAGCCACCCGGCGCTTGCGGGAGTTGGGATGCACTATGCCAATCGTTGCCCTGACGGCCAATGCGATGGCGGAGGACAAAGCGTGCTGTCTGGCGCAGGGGATGGATGATTTTCTCGCCAAGCCTATCACCTTGTCACGGTTGAGAGAGTGTTTGCAGCGTCACTTTGGTCAGCGGTTGCCGACGCGCGGATAAAAAAAATGGTCAACTTTGTGGGTTGACCAGTTCTTCAGCAAATACTGAAGAGAGCACGGGATAAATCGGGTTGTATCAATCTATATGAAAAATCTGTGCCAACTTTTTTGGGACTCTTTTGTGTTCAATTTTGGCCGTTTAGCGCAGCGGCTCTCTCTTGTTATGGCGTTCTGCGTTCCTACTCACTCGCAAAATGCGAATTTCACATTTTCATTGTTGGAATAATTGCATTTTGCAACGCTGTTTTTGTCATTGTGAAATCAGGCGATGCAGGAATTTACGGGCTGCTTCGCTGTTTTGTTTGGCAATCAGCATCTGCTTTTCATAAATTGGCATCGGCAATATCTCGAGCCAGCGCTGGCAGAGCCAGGCGGCATCTTCAAAGCGCTTGTCCGGATAGAGCTCATCAAGCTCCGGATACTGCTCGAACACTTCCCGCAGGCGATTGACCAGCAGCTTGTCGTTGAAATCTGAGTGGGTGCTCGGCCAGTTGGGCAGCATCTCCACCTTGGCCCGGCGCAGGCCCATCTCGTCTGTTTCCATCTCGTGGATACAGAAGCGCTCCAGTCCCAGCACCGTCACCCCCAGCAGGCCATCATTAAGGGTGTAGAAGTCAGTCACCTTGACCCGGGTGCCCACCGGCAGAATGCGGCCGGATTGTCCCGAGGTGGTCGACTCTTCCATCACGATGCCAAAGCCCTGATCGTTGATGAATGACTCCTTGAGCATCTGCAGGTGGCGTGGCTCGAACAGACGCAGAGGAAGCTTGCCGCCCGGCAGTATGTGGGAAGGCAAGGGGAACAGTGCCAAAGGTTGTAGTTTCATGTTCCATCCTCCATTGAGTAGTTGCTGAATATGACAATGCAGCGACTGTGCCAGAGAATGAAAAAAGCCACCGGAGGGTGGCTTTTCGGGCGGTTGAGGGCGCTTAGTTGCGCTGCTCCAGATACATGACTGCCGCTTCCACGCGGCTTTGCGCCTCGAGTTTCTTCAGCAGGCTCTTCACGTGAACCTTGACCGTTCCCTCGGAGATATGGAGTACCGAGGCGACCTGTTTGTTGGAGAGGCCTTTTGCAATTTCGCGCAGGATTTGCATTTCGCGACGCGTTAAGCTTTCCAGCTTCTGCTGCAGGTGATCCAGCTCGTAGATGTTTTCGAGATAGGGGCGCAGCGGCTCGCTCAGGATCTGCTTGCCGGTCATCACGTCGGCCAGCTGGGTCAGCAGCAGATCAGGCTCGGTATCCTTGAGCAGGTAGCCGTCGGCACCGGCCTTGAGCAAAGCAACCACATCCTGACGGGCATCGGAGACGGTGAGGATCACCACCCGGGAGGTGATCTCTTCGGCCCGCAGCGCCTTGAGGGTATCGAGGCCGGAGAGCCCCTTCATATTGAGGTCGAGCAGGATCAGATCCGGCTCGGACTCTTTGGCCAATGCCACGGCATCTGTGCCGTTGGAGGCTTCACCGGTCACCTCCATGTTCTCTTCCAGAGCCAGCAACTGCACAATCCCTTTGCGCATGAGGGGATGGTCATCTACGACCAGAACTGTGTATTTCATCTCGTCCATCAGGCGTCTCTCGCTAGACTGGTGGGAAAGGTCAGATGCACGCAGGTGCCTTGTGGTTGCTGCTCGTTGATGGTCAGCAGACCGTGCAGTTTGCTGGCGCGCTCGTTCATGATGCTCAACCCGTAATGGTTGATTGCCGAGCTGGCGAGTCCGATCCCGACACCGTCATCTGAAATCTGAACCTCAATGTTACCACTGGCGAGGGTCTCACAGCTAACATCAATCACTTGCGCGTTGGCATGTTTGATGGCATTGAGCACTGCCTCACGGATCAGCTGCAAAATGTGGATATGCTGGCCCGCCTCCAGGTCGTTGTCGGCCAGTCCGTAATGGAACCGGATTTCGGCCTGGGTCTGAGGCTGCAGTTGATCGAGCATGACGCGGATCGCTTCCCCCAGATTGGCATCGCCAATGGTGAGACGGAAGGTACCGAGCAGTTCGCGCAACTGGGTATAGGCATTGCTAAGCCCCTCGTCGATCTGCTGCATCGCCTCCCGCGCCTTGTCATGCTGCCCCTTGGCGTAAGAGCGTTTGAGCAGGGTAGACTGGATCTTGAGATAGGAGAGCGCCTGCGCCAGCGAGTCGTGCAGCTCCCGGGCGATCACCGCCCGCTCCTCCATCAGCAGCAGTCGCTGCTGTTGCAGCAGGGTCTGGTCTTTGTGCAGCACCTGAGCCAGCAGCATGGTGAAGTTCTTGATCAACCGCTCATCGATGGGGTGCTGGCTGATGATGTCGAGGCGGCCGAACTCCTGCTCATCCATCTGCAGATAGAAGCTGGCGACCGCATCGAGATCGCCGGGCCAGCCGGTGCGCCCCGAGATGTAGACCGGCATGGCGTTGTGCTCGAAGCGGGTCAGCCGGATGTGGTCGATATGCTGGTGGGCGGCGGCGCGGTCCAGCAGTTTGATAAGGGTACGGGTGCTGAGCGGGGCAGCGTGCAGCTTCTGGGCGGTCGAGTAGAGAAACGAGAGGGTGTCGTTGGCCTGTTGCAGCTTGGCGGTTTTCTCTTCCACCTTGTTTTCCAGCTCCCGATAGAGCTTGCCCAGCTCGTCGGCCATGGTGACGAAGGCGCGAGACAGTTCCCCCAGCTCGTTTTCGCCGTGGGCGGGCAGCTGAAGATCGAAATCCTGCCGCTGGATCTGGCGGGCACAGTAGACCAGCTGGTTGAGGGGGGCGACCACCTGCTGGCGGGTGAAGCGCACCGTGAACCAGGCGATGGTGATGATGGCCAGCAGGCCGAGCCCCTCCGCCAGTGCCAGCATCCGCACCTTGAATTCCACGTGGTACTGCATCTGATTGACGAAATTGTCGATGGCCGCCACAAACTGCTCGGTGTTATCGGTGTAGCGTCTGGGGGTGCGATCCTCGATGTGCTGGCGCATTACCTGCCACTGGCCGAGCACCTCGCCATAGGTGCGACGCAGAGAGGCAGGAGTGATCCAGCGCTGGGTCTCCTGCAGTTCTTCGGCGTGCAGGGTCTCTTCAAACTGGGAGAGGCGCCCCAGCACGCTGTCGCCCCGCTCGATTTCGTAGGCCATCCGGTAGGCCTGCATCCGCAGCGAACCGGAGAGGTTGATCGCCTTGGCATCGGGTACCGAGTAGAAGAGGGTGACCATGGCGACCAGCGCGATCAGGCTGGCCATGAAGAGGATCAACACCATGGCGCGACCAATGGCACTGCTGACCGAATGGACCCTGAACCGTTTTCCCATACTGATGCGCACCTCTGAATAGTGATAAGGACCCCGCAAGATGCGTGGGAGTGTACTCCAACTTGTGTTAGCATCGAAAAACTAGATGAACTCCGAGCGGTTTTGCCTAAGTCCTAGCGATAGGGGGAAACCAGCCGTCAGCCGACGTTCGAGCTGTAAGGGTCAGGAAAGAAATGCCCTGGCCTCCCGTATTTGGAAAGGTGTTTATGTTGCCACTTGAAGATGGTTTTTCCCGTCGTTTTTACTATTTGCGTCTGTCAGTGACCGATGTGTGCAATTTCCGTTGCACCTATTGCCTGCCTGACGGTTATCGCCCCCCCGAAGGTCACAAAGCGGGGCGTCAACCCTTTCTCTCGATTGACGAGATCCGCCGCGTGGTCAGCGGTTTTGCCGCCATGGGCACCCGCAAGGTGCGCATCACGGGGGGCGAGCCCTCCCTGCGCCGCGATTTCACCGAGATCGTCAAGGTGATTGCCACCACCCCGGGTATCGAGAAGGTCGCCATGACCACCAACGGCTATCGCCTCAAGGAGCGGGCTCAGGAGTGGTTTGATGCCGGACTCAACGCGCTGAATGTCAGTGTCGACAGTCTCGACCCGCGCCAGTTTCATCAGATCACCGGTGAGAACAAGCTGGCCGAGGTGATGGAGGGGATCGAAGCAGCACTGGCCGCCGGTTTCAAATCGGTGAAGATCAATGCGGTGCTGCTCAAGGGGCTCAACGACTACCAGCTTGATGCCTTTCTGGGCTGGATCAGGCACAAGCCCATCGAGCTGCGCTTTATCGAGCTGATGCAGACCGGCGAGATGGATACCCTGTTTCGTGACCACCATGTCAGCGGCGAGCAGATCAAACAGCGCTTGCTGGAGAGCGGCTGGGTGCAGCAGTTGCGGGGCTCGGATGACGGTCCGGCGCAGGTCTTTATGCACCCCGATTCGCAAGGTGGGGTGGGGCTCATCATGCCCTATAGCAAGGATTTCTGTGCCGGTTGCAACCGGCTGCGGGTCTCCTCGCTGGGGAAGCTGCATCTGTGCCTGTTTGGCGACAACGGCATTGACCTGCGGGATCTGCTCGGCGCAGATGGGCAATCTGATGAGCTGCAACAGCGCATTCGCGCGGCACTGGTGGGCAAGAGTGCCACCCATCGTCTCCATGAGGGCAATGCCGGCATCACCCCTCATCTCGCCTCGATCGGCGGATAACCGCAAAAAATCGCCAACGATTAAATAGCAATCCTCACATGGAGGTATTTTAACCGATACCTCCATTTTTATTGCGCTGCAAGGCTTTGATCTGGCGCAAGAATCCCCCCTGTTTATCTCCCTGGTGGTATATCCCTTACCTTGTCAGGGCCGCAATATACACCCACTCTTATAATTGGTATCAAGAATGCCAATCATGGACTCGCACTGTCCCCTTCTTCACCAGAACAGGAGTCAACATGCCGGATGAGATCGATCTTGCCCGCCGCGGCCTGTTCCGGGGGCGGCTGAGAACCGCTGAACCGCCGGTGCAGTTGCCCTGGTCAGTCAACTGGTCGGCATTTGTCGCCGACTGCACCCGCTGCGGGGACTGTCTGGCCGCCTGTCCGGAGCAGATCCTGGTGAATGGCGAGGGCGGTTTTCCGGTGGTCGATTTCCAGCGTGGCGAATGCACCTTCTGCACCGAGTGCGCCACGGTCTGCAAGGCGCCTGTGTTTCGCCCGACCAGCGAGTCCCCCTGGCACTACAAGGCCCATATCGAGGCCAACTGTCTGGCCAATGGTCAGGTGTTCTGCCAGCGCTGTCAGGACAGCTGCGAACCCAATGCCATTCGCTTTATTCCGGTGCTGGGGCGCGTGCCTACCCCGACAGTGGAGCCGGATCGCTGTAATGGCTGCGGCGCCTGCGTGCAGGATTGTCCGGTTGGCAGCATCAAGGTCGACGGGCGAGCCGCCCCATCCGGTGGTGCGAGCCAGCCCACCCTCAAGCAGGAGTCAGAATGAGTCAGAAAGAAGCCACAATGGATCAGGAGTTCCATGTATCGAGTCTGGTGGTGCTGACCCAGCCCCCCTTGCGCCATCAGCTCGCCGAGCAGATTGGTGCCCTTGAAGGGGCCGAGATCCACGCCGTCAGTGACGAGGGCAAGCTGGTCGTGACCCTGGAAGGTCCGAGCCAGCGGCCGATCATGGCGGCCATTGATGCGATACAGGCGATGCCGGGTGTGCTCTCTGCCGCCCTGATTTACCACCAGTTCGATGAACTGGGCGGTCACTGAAACGAGTGATGGGATGCCTGGCGTGCCCTCTGCCGCTGATGGTTGGCTCCCGTTCGACAGATTCGACAACTATTACGCGATAAGCAATGTGAGGATATGCCATGAAGCTGAGTCGACGCGACTTTATGAAGGCCAACGCGGTGGCAGCTGCCGCTGCCGTGGCCGGTGTCAGTGCCCCCACGCTGGCAGCCAATCTCATCACCAGTACCGACAAGACTGCCATCCATTGGGATAAGGCTCCCTGCCGCTTCTGCGGTACCGGCTGCTCCGTGCTGGTGGGCTCTCAGGATGGTCGGGTCGTGGCGACTCAGGGCGACCCCGATGCACCGGTCAACCGTGGCCTCAACTGCATCAAGGGCTACTTCCTCTCCAAGATCATGTATGGCCAGGATCGCCTGACCCAGCCGATGCTGCGGATGAAGAACGGCCAGTTCGACAAGGATGGCGACTTCGCCCCTATTAGCTGGGATCAGGCGTTCGACATCATGGCCGAGAAGTTCAAGGCGACCCTGAAAGAGAAGGGGCCGACAGCTGTCGGCATGTTCGGCTCCGGCCAGTGGACCGTCTGGGAAGGTTACGCCGCCGCCAAGCTGATGAAGGCCGGTTTCCGCTCCAACAACATCGACCCCAACGCCCGTCACTGCATGGCCTCCGCGGTCGTCGGCTTTATGCGTACCTTCGGTATGGATGAGCCGATGGGCTGCTATGACGATATCGAGCAGGCCGACGCCTTCGTGCTGTGGGGCTCCAACATGGCCGAGATGCACCCCATCCTCTGGTCGCGGATGTCCGATCGTCGTCTCTCCAACCCGGATGTGCAGGTGCACGTGCTCTCGACCTTCGAGCACCGCAGCTTCGAGTTGGCGGACAACGGCATGGTGTTCACCCCGCAGACCGATCTGGCGATCCTCAACTATGTCGCCAACTACATCATTCAGAACGACAAGGTGAACTGGGACTTCGTCAACAAGCACACCGTGTTCAAGAAGGGGGCCACTGACATCGGTTACGGCCTGCGCCCGACCGATCCGCTGCAGCAGAAAGCGAAGAACCCGGACAGCGGCGATGCCACTCCGATGACCTTCGAGGAGTTTGCCAAGTTCGTGGCGGATTACGATGTGGAGTCGGTCTCCAAGCTCTCCGGCGTCTCCAAAGAGAAGCTGGAAAAGCTGGCCAAGCTCTATGCCGATCCGGGCAAGAAGGTGGTCTCCTACTGGACCATGGGCTTCAACCAGCATACCCGTGGCGTCTGGGCCAACAACCTCTGCTACAACATCCACCTGCTGACCGGCAAGATCTCCGAGCCGGGCAATGGTCCTTTCTCACTGACCGGCCAGCCCTCTGCCTGTGGCACCGCGCGTGAAGTGGGCACCTTTGCCCACCGTCTGCCAGCCGACATGGTGGTGACCGATCCCAAGCATCGCGCCATCGCCGAGCAGATCTGGAAGCTGCCGGAAGGCACCATTCCGGAGCAGGTGGGTTACCACGCCGTGCTGCAGGATCGCATGCTCAAAGATGGCAAGCTCAATGCCTACTGGGTGATGTGCAACAACAACATGCAGGCCGGTCCCAACATGAATACCGATCGTCTGCCTGGCTATCGCGACCCGCGCAACTTCATCGTGGTCTCTGACCCGTACCCGACTGTTACCGCCCAGGCCGCTGACCTCATCCTGCCCACCGCCATGTGGGTGGAGAAAGAGGGAGCCTACGGCAACGCCGAGCGCCGTACCCAGTTCTGGCACCAGCAGGTGAAAGCGCCGGAAGGGGCCAAGTCCGACCTGTGGCAGCTGATGGAGTTCTCCAAGCGCTTCAAGGTTGAGGAAGTGTGGCCGGCAGAGCTGATTGCCAAGATGCCGGAAGTGAAGGGCAAAACCCTGTTCGACGTGCTCTATGCCAACGGTCAGGTCAACCAGTTCCCGAAAGAGCAGAGCAAAGGTCTGCTGAACGACGAGGCCGAGCACTTCGGGTTCTACGTCCAGAAAGGGTTGTTCGAAGAGTACGCCACCTTCGGTCGCGGTCACGGCCACGATCTGGCGCCGTTCGATCAGTACCACGAAGCGCGCGGTCTGCGCTGGCCGGTGGTAGATGGCAAAGAGACCCTGTGGCGCTACCGTGAAGGGTTCGACCCCTATGTGAAAGCGGGTGAGGGGGTGCGTTTTTATGGCAAGCCAGATGGCAAGGCGGTCATATTCGCCCTGCCGTTTGAGCCCGCCGCTGAGTCGCCCGATAAAGAGTACGACCTGTGGCTCTCTACCGGTCGCGTGCTGGAACACTGGCACACCGGCACCATGACCCGTCGGGTGCCCGAGCTTTATCGCGCCTTCCCGGATGCGGTGCTCTTCATGCACCCGGACGATGCCAAGGCTCGCGGCGTGCGCCGTGGTGAAGAGGTGATCGTCTCCTCCCGCCGTGGCGAGGTGAAGACCCGTGTCGAGACCCGTGGTCGCAACCGTCCGCCGAAAGGACTGGTCTTCATGCCCTTCTTTGATGCGAGCCAGCTGGTCAACAAGCTGACCCTGGACGCCACCGATCCGCTCTCGAAAGAGACCGATTACAAGAAGTGCGCCGTCAAGGTGATGAAGGCTTAAGGCGGGGGAGTGTGAGATGAGTCGTAGTCGTCGCCAGTTTCTGGCCGACATGGCCAAGGGGGCCTGCGGTGTGGGCCTGCTTGGCGTGGGGCTCGGTGGCGTGGCCCGCCAGCAGGCGCAAGCTGTGCCTGCCCAGGCGCTGCGTCCGCCCGCCGCTCTCGATGAAACAGAGTTCCTCAGCGCCTGCGTGCGTTGCGGGCTCTGCGTTGAGGCGTGTCCCTACGACACCCTCAAGCTCGCCCGGTTGTTTGACCCTGTGACCACTGGTACCCCTTATTTCAAGGCGCGTGCCGTGCCCTGCGAGATGTGTGATGACATCCCTTGCGTGGTGGCCTGTCCGAGCGGGGCGCTGGATCAGCAGATGACCGACATCGATCAGGCCCGGATGGGGGTGGCAGTGCTCATCGATCACGAGACCTGCCTCAACTATCTGGGGCTGCGCTGCGATGTCTGTTATCGGGTCTGCCCGCTGATTGACAAGGCGATCACTCTTGAGCTGCAGCATAACCAGCGTACCGGCAAACACGCCATGTTCCTGCCCACGGTACACAGCGATATCTGTACCGGCTGTGGCAAGTGCGAGCATGCCTGCGTGCTGGAGGAAGCGGCCATCAAGGTGGTGCCACGCCAGCTCGCCAAAGGTGAGCTGGGTCATCACTACCGGCTCGGCTGGGAAGAGAAGGCCAAGGCGGGGAACAAGTCGCTCATCGGCGACAGGCTCACCCTGCCCACCCGCAAACCGGAGGGGTTATGAGTCGTTATCCGGGGGAAGATGCTCGCATCAAGCTGGGGTGGTGGCGTTCCCACCGCTTCCTGTTGCTGCGTCGGCTGAGTCAGTTCAGCGTGCTCGGGCTGTTTTTGCTGGGGCCGTTGGCGGGTATCTGGATCCTCAAGGGCAACCTCTCCAGCTCGCTGTTGCTGGAGACGGTGCCGCTGACCGATCCCCTCACGCTGTTGCAGTCGCTGGCGGCGGGTCACTGGCCCATCACCACTCTCTGGCTAGGGGCTGCCATTGTGCTGGCCGGTTACTGGCTGGTCGGGGGGAGGGTGTTCTGCTCCTGGGTCTGTCCGGTCAACCTCATCACAGATGCCGCAGCCTGGCTCAGGGGGCGACTTGGCCTCAAGGGCAATGGCCAGTTCAGCCGTGCGACCCGCTACTGGCTGCTGGCCATGGTGCTGGTGGTGCCAGCGGTGACGGGCGTGCTGGTGTGGGAGCTGGTCAATCCGGTGTCGCTCGCCATGCGCGGTCTGCTGTTTGGCATGGGGGCGGGCTGGGCCCTGCTGGTGGCGCTGTTCCTGTTCGATCTTTTCGTGGTTGAACGGGGCTGGTGCGGTCATCTCTGTCCGGTGGGGGCCTTCTATGCCCTGGTCAACCGGGTCGGATTTATCAAGATTTCTGCCAAGGGGCGCGAGCGGTGCAGCAACTGCATGGATTGTTATGCGGTCTGCCCGGAGCGTCTCATCCTGCGCGGGCCTGTTCACGGCTCCAAGCGCGGTCACGGGCCCTTGATTGCGGCTCAGGAGTGTACCAACTGTGGCCGCTGCATCGATGTCTGCGCGGAACAAGTTTTTGAAATCACTGTAGGTTTTGCCGTCAAGGCAGAAAAAACGTCGGAGAACAAATAATGAAAAAGCTGATTGGAGCAATGCTGGCATGCCTGATGGCGGGATCCTTGATGGCAGCGGCCCCCGAGATCACCAACAGTACCGGTGGCCTCAAGTCCGAGCGTGGCGCCACCGATCTGGTGACCGATGCCACCGCCGCACCCCTGAAAAACTTCCGCAAGGATGGCGCGCCCTACGATCGCCAGTACATGCATCAGCCGCCGCTGATCCCCCACGACATTCGCAACTATGAGGTGGACACCAAGGTCAACAAGTGCCTGGCTTGCCACAGCTTCAAGAATGCCAGCGCCATGAAGGCACCCAAGATCAGCCCGACTCACTTCGAGACCCGCGACGGCCTGACCCTGGGTGAAGTGTCGCCGCGTCGCTACTTCTGTCTGCAGTGCCATGTGCCGCAAGCGGATGCCAAGCCGCTGGTGGAAAATACCTTTAAACCGGTTGAAGCGCTGAACTGAGGAATCCATAGATGAAATTACCCGGCTTTATCCAGCGTCTGTGGACCACCTTCAAGTCACCATCGAAGGCGGCTCTCTGGGTCATCCTGCTGATGGGCTTCTTCGGTGGCGTGATTTTCTGGGGTGGCTTCAACACCGCCATGGAAGCATCCAACACCGAGGCCTTCTGCACCAGCTGTCACGAGATGAAGGACAACGTGTACGAGGAGTACCGCGACACCATCCACTACGCCAACCGCTCCGGTGTGCGGGCCAGCTGCCCGGATTGTCACGTACCGCACGAGTGGACCTACAAGATCATCCGCAAAGTGCAGGCTTCCAAGGAGCTGTGGGGCATGATCACCGGCAAGGTGGATACCCGCGAGAAGTTCGAGTCGCACCGACGCGAGATGGCGGAGCGGGAGTGGCAGCGGATGAAAGAGACTGATTCGCGCGAGTGCCGCAACTGCCACAACTTCGAGTACATGGACTTCTCCCTGCAGGGGCAGCGTGCCGCCAAGATGCACTCTACCAATCTGGCCAGTGGTGAAAGTACCTGCATCGACTGTCACAAGGGGATCGCTCACCAGCTGCCCGACATGACCGGGGTGAAAGGGTTCTGATCCTGCGACGACAGGCCGGGTTTACCCGGCCTGCGTTTTGTTCATATATGGGACAAGCATCAGATTTGTGTGTCTTTTAAATCCCATATCTCGTGAAACCTTTGGTAGAATCAGCCCGCCGTCACACGCTTGAGCAAGTTGGTCACCCCTGTCTGCGTCCGTTTTTGTGCTCTGACAGCTGGCCTCTCATACCCCTTCTCTTCCTGCCTCGTTGACGGCCCATAGCCACAAGGAGCTGCCCGATGGGACAGAAACACAACGCATTTATTCCCCTCAAGATCGCCGTGCTGACGGTTTCCGACAGCCGCACTGCCGCCGATGACAGCTCGGGCGACTATCTGGTCTCGGCCCTTACCGACGCGGGCCATCAGCTGGCCGATCGGGCGCTCTGCCCGGACAACCTGTTTCGCATCCGCGCGCGGGTGAGCGAGTGGATCGCCGATGAGGGGGTGCAGGTGGTACTGATTAACGGAGGTACCGGCTTCAATGAACAGAACCGGGTACCGGAAGCGGTCGGTGTGCTGTTCGAGCGCACCGTACAGGGTTTTGGCGAGATGTTCCGTCAGCTCTCTTTTGCCGAGATTAAAGGCTCCGCCATGCAGAGCCGTGCGCTGGCGGGACTCGCCAATCGCACCCTGATCTGCTGTCTGCCCGGCTCCACCGGCGCCTGTCAGCTGGGTTGGGAGCAACTGATCCGCGATCAGCTCGATGCCCGCACCAAGCCGTGCAACTTTGTCTCCCACCTCTGAGAGCAAACGATGAACCAGACCGATCCCAAGCAGACCCAGCCCAACCTGACGCATCTGAACCAGAGCGGCGAAGCCCATATGGTGGATGTGACCGACAAGCAGGTGACCGAGCGCGAAGCCCGCGCCGAGGCGTTTGTTGCCATGGCCCCCGAGACGCTGGCGCTGATCCTGAGCGGCCAGCACCACAAGGGTGACGTGTTCGCCACCGCCCGCATCGCTGGCATCATGGCCGCCAAGAAGACCTCTGATCTTATCCCCCTCTGTCATCCGCTGGCCTTGACCAAAGTCGAGGTGGAGATAGTGCCGCTGGCCGAGCAGAATCGGGTGCATATCCGCACTCTCTGCAAGCTCTCCGGCAAGACCGGGGTGGAGATGGAGGCGCTGACCGCCGCGTCGGTAGCGGCGCTGACCATCTACGACATGTGCAAGGCGGTACAAAAGGACATGGTGATCGAACAGGTGCGGCTGGTAGAGAAAAAGGGCGGCAAGTCCGGCCATTTTCAGCTGGGGTCAAATAGCGGGGAGCAAGCATGATCAAGGTACTGTTTTTTGCGCAAGTAAGAGAGCTGGTGGCCTGCGACGAGTTGAGCCTGCCGTGCGACTACGCCACCGCCGAACAACTGCGCGCGGCGCTCTGTGAACGCGGCGACAAGTGGGCGCTGGCGCTGGAAGCAGGCAAGCTCTTGGTCGCGGTCAATCAGACCTTGGTGCCCCTCGATACCCCCATCAATGATGGCGATGAGGTGGCCTTCTTCCCGCCGGTGACCGGAGGTTGATGATGAGCGAGATAATGACCGTGGATCGCACCACTGAGCTGTGCGGTGGTGACGAAGTGGCCTTCTTCACTTTCTCTCCAGTAACGACCGGAGGCTGAGCCATGAACGTCGTAGCCATCACAGATCGCATTCTGGTGCAGCGGGAGGATTTCTCGCTGGCGGACGAATATGCCCGCCTCTCCACCCGCCCCGACAGTGGCGCTATCGTCACCTTCGTTGGCAAGGTTCGCGACTTCAATCAGGGGGAGGAGGTGAAGGGGCTGGCCCTCGAGCACTACCCCGGTATGACCGAGAAGGCGCTGGCTGATATCGTGCAGGAGGCCCGCCGCCGCTGGCCGCTGCAGGAGTGTACCCTCATTCATCGTATCGGTGAGCTGTGGCTTGGCGATCAGATCGTGCTGGTGGCGGTGAGCAGTGCCCACCGCGACGCCGCCTTTGACGCCTGTCACTTCATCATGGATTTCTTGAAAACCCGGGCGCCGTTCTGGAAAAAAGAGCTGACCGCCGAGGGTGTGCAACGCTGGGTCGAGGCCAAGGAGAGCGACAACGCCGCCGCTGCCCGCTGGCAAGCCTGACCTGTTCATCACGAGGGGCACAGGTTCAACGGGAACCACGGCCCCGCCAAGGGGCGCGGATGTGCGGGCCCCATCAGGAGAAAGGGAATGAAACCGCTGTTATCTGTTGTCATCGCCGGCGTCTGCGCCGCCACCTTGCATACCGGTGCCGTGCAGGCCGATGAAGTAAAAGTGGCCGTGGCGGCCAACTTCAAGGGCACCATAGAGCGTATCGGCAAGGAGTTCACCGCCAAGACCGGCCACACTCTGGCAATCTCGTCTGCCGCCACCGGCGTGCTCTACACCCAGATCAGTCACGGCGCACCGTTCGATCTCTTCCTCTCCGCCGATGCGGCGACCCCCGAGAAGCTGGAAAAAGAGGGCATGGGGAGCGATCGCTTCACCTACGCCATCGGCCAGCTGGGGTTGTGGAAGAAGGGGGGGCCGGCCCCTGACGAGGCGACCCTGCGTAGCTGGAAAGGCAACCTTGCCATCGCCAATGCCCGCACTGCTCCCTATGGTGCTGCCGCCATGGCGACCCTCACCCATCTCAAGATCGATCCCAAGCAGTACCGGTTGCTGACCGGCGCCAACATCGGCCAGACCTGGCAATTTGTCGACACCGGCAATGCCGAGCTGGGCTTTGTCGCCTGGGCCAATCTGGTTGAGGCGGGCAAGACTGGTGAAGCCTGGGCAGTGCCAGCGAGCTTCTATCCTCCCATCGAGCAGCAGGGGCTGGTATTGAAGAAAGGTGCCGCGGTCGAGGCGCTGGTCGCCTGGCTCAAGGGGCCGGGTCAGGCGCAGATCAAGGCAGCGGGTTATGCCTTGCCCCAATAAGGGGATGGGCCTGATGCGATACCCTGAGTGGTCGGCCTTCGGGTCGGCCACTCTTTGCAATAAGGATGGATACCATGCCGTTGGGGGCATTTATCAACCGGGAGGTCGGCAATGAGTGAAGGGGATCTGCTGGCGGTCTGGCTCACCCTGAAGCTTGCAGCCAGTACCACAGCGATTTTGCTGTTGCTGGCTCCGCCGCTGGCCTGGTGGTTGTCGCGCAGTCAGAACCGCCTGCGGCCGCTGGTGGAGGCGCTGGTGGCGCTGCCGTTGGTGCTGCCCCCCACAGTGCTGGGGTTTTATCTGCTGCTCGCCTTCTCCCCCGAATATGGTTTCGGCGCCTGGTGGCGCGACACCTTTGGCGCCCCGCTCGCCTTCAGCTTTCTCGGCCTGCTGTTTGCCTCCATCCTCTATTCGCTGCCGTTTGTGGTGCAGCCGCTCACCTCCGCCTTCGTCAACATGGGCAACAAGGAGCTGGAAGCTGCTGCGACCCTGGGGCTCGGCCCGCTGGAGCGCTTTTTCCACATCATCTTGCCGATGACCCTGCCCAGCTTCGTAATGGCGGCAGCCCTCGGCTTTGCCCATACATTGGGGGAGTTTGGCGTGGTGCTGATGATTGGCGGCAATATCCCCGGCGAAACCCAGGTGCTCTCCATCGCCCTGTTTGATCATGTGGAGGCGATGGATTATCAGAACGCCCATATTCTGGCGGGCGGCCTGATGGCCTTCTCGCTGGTGATGCTGGTGCTGGTCTATGGTGTGTTGCAGCGCAGACAGCGGAGAGTGTTCGGATGAACCTACCCGCTACTATGCCGCCTGTGAACGTGCCGCCCCGCCATGCCTTGAACCTCCATGCCCGGCGCGAGTTTGGCCCCTTTACCCTCGATTGCGCACTGACCCTCGAACTGGGGGGGATCCTCGGCCTGTTCGGCCCCTCGGGCTGCGGCAAGAGCACCCTGCTGCGCATCATCGCCGGGCTCGATCGCCGAAGCGGGGATCGCTTGCTGTGGCGCGATCGGGAGTATGCTCAACTGCTGCCCGAAGCGCGCCGGATCGGACTGGTGTTTCAGGACTCGCGCCTCTTTCCCCATCTGACGGTGCTCGGCAATCTGCAACTGGCGGCCCGCAAGGGACGGGGGCGTTGGCAACCCGAAGCGCTGGCGGCGCGGCTCGGCTTTGCCGATCTGCTGGGGCAACCTGCCCATGCCCTCTCTGGCGGTCAACGCCAGCGGGTTGCGCTGGGGCGGGCGCTGCTTGCCGAGCCCGATCTGCTGCTGCTCGATGAGCCTTTTTCGGCGCTCGATCGGCGTAGCCGCATCCATCAGGCCCATGTGCTCAAGGGGTTGCAGCAGGAGAGCGGTATCCCGATGATCTTCGTCAGCCACGCCATGGAGGAGGTGAGCCTGCTCTGCGATCAGCTGGTGCTGCTGGAAGGTGGCAGGGTCGAGGCACAAGGCAGGCCGAGCGAAATCTTCGCCCGCACCGATCTATCGCTCGCCAGTCGCGACGATGCCGGGGTGATGCTGGCGGCGACCCTCTCTCACTACGATGAAGAGGAGCAGATGGCGACCCTGCAGCTCGGTGAGCAGCAACTGCGGGTCACCATGACCCAGGTGCCGGATGAGAGCGGCCCTTTGCAGATCAAGGTGGCGGGGCGCGATGTGGTGATCGCCACGGCCCCCATCGAGCACTCCAGCCTCTCCAACTGTCTCGTCACCCGTCTGCTGGCGGTGCGCGAGGTGCGCCCCGGCCAGACCCTGTTGCAGTTGGCGCTGGGTGAGCAGATACTGCTGGCCCGGATCACCAGCCGCTCCGCCAGGCGGCTGGCGCTGGCGCCGGAGCAGCAGATCTACGCTTATATCAAGGCGGTGAGTCTGGTCAGCGAAGGCTGATTGGGCGCCGTGCTGATAACGTGGCAGGATGGCCACGGGCAACATAACAACAAGAGATGGTTCAGGTGATGAGTCGAGAGGCAATACACTGATGCGCCGCAATCAGGTGATGAAATTCAACGGTCTTGCCCTGCGCAGTGCGGGGGAGGGCCCCTTGCTGTTGCTGCTGCATGGGCTGGGCTCCTCCAGCCTCGACTGGCAGGCGCAGATCGAACGGTTTTCCGAACACTACCGGGTGGTGGCGCTGGACTTGCGCGGCCACGGCCAGAGCATGCAGGAGGGGCCGTTCGATGTGGCGACCCTGGCAGCCGATGTGGTGAACTGGCTCGACGAGCAGCCAGAGCCCGCCTGGGTGGTGGGATTGTCGTTGGGGGCCATGGTGGCGCTGGAGCTGGCGCTGCAACTCCCCCACAAGGTGCAGGGGCTGGTGTTGGTCAACGGTTTTAGCGAGTTTCTGCTGGAAACACCCAAAGATCAGGAGCGTTACGCCCAGCGCCTCAAATGGCTGCGCTGGTTTGGCATGCGCCCGCTCGCCTGGTGGCTGGGACGCGAGCTCTTCCCGGGCCCGGATCTGGCGCAGGTGCGCCACACCTTCCGGCTGCGTTTCGTGCGCAATAAAAAGAAAACCTACAAGGCGCTGCTGGAGGCGTTACCCGGCTGGTCGGTACGCGCCCGGCTCGGCGCCATCTGGCAGCCGGTGGCCATCATCTCCACCAGTCACGACTACCTGCCGCTGGCCAAACGGGTAGAGCAGTTTGCCGCCCTGCCCAACGCCACCATCCACACCCCCAATGGCCACCACGCCTGGCCCGCGGAAGATCCTTCCGGATTTAATCATTTGCTTCACCGGATTTTAGAAACCCATTAAACTTGTCGCCCTTTTACCCCGTGTATGTATTGGTTCGATCGCCTTGCCAAAGGCATAAGGCAAGGCAATCGGACCCATTTCTGATCTATTAACAGGTGTTTCCTCATGTCTGAAGTAATGAAAATGGCCATCGATGATGGCTCGACCAACGTCAAGGTGAGCTGGATTGAGAACAAGGTGCTCAAGACCATCATCTCTCCCAACTCCTTTCGCAAGGACTGGAAGAGCGCCGCATTGCGTAAAGACAAGAAGATCTACAACTACGAGATAGGCAACACCAAGTACACCTACGACGCGACTTCCGACAAGTCTCTGGCCACCACTCATGTGGAGTACCAGTATGACGATCTCAACCTGCTCTCCGTGCATCATGCCCTGTTGCAGACCGGTGTGACGCCGTGCGATGTCGCCATCACAGTAACCCTGCCCATCACCGAGTTTTACAACCCGGACGATTGCCAGCGTAACGAAGAGAAGATCGAGAAGAAACGCCGCAACCTGATGCGTCCGATCACCCTTAACAAGGGCGAGCTGTTCAATATCGTCAGTGTCGAAGTGATGCCGGAGAGTCTGCCTGCTGCGCTTTCTCGTCTGATTGGTTCAGGCTGCAACGAGTTCACCAAGACTCTGGTGATCGACTGTGGCGGCACCACTCTGGATATGGGGATCATCGTCGGTGAGTTTGATGATGTCTCCGATGTCTACGGTAACAACGAGATCGGTGTCTCCATGGTGACCGACGCTACTCGCAAGGCGCTGGCCGCAGCAGACAGCGATTCCAGTTATCTGGTGGCCAACGAGTTTATCAAGCGTCGCCACGACATGAGCTTTGTACGCGATGTGGTCAACGATGAGAGCCAGATCCCCAAGATCCTCGAGAAGATGCAGAACAAGATCGACGAGCTGGGCACTCAGGTTGCACATGAAGCGAAGAAGTTCGCCAAGAACCCGAACCGTGTCTATCTGGTCGGTGGCGGCGCATCTCTGATTTATGACGCTATCAAGGCGGCCTATCCCACCCTGGGTGACCGTGTCGAGCTGCTGGACGATGCCCAGTCCGCGCTGGCTCGCGAAATCTGCCTCTACACCACGGAAGAGGATGAAGTCTATCGCGAAGCGCCTGTGATGGCCGAGGTTGACGATGAGTAGTCAACTCAAGCGCATGACCTTCTCCATCTATATGGATCCGGGTGCGCTGGAGTCTGATCGCTATGCGGTCGGGGTATTGCAGAACTGGTATCAACGGGCGCGAAAGATCCAGGAGGGCACCGAGGAGTTTGATTTCTCCAAGAGCCGTTTCCACAAGGATATCTACCTCTCCGGCATGTTCATGTACGTGCTGGCGCCCAACCTCTGCAAAGCGATTGCCAATGCGCTAGGGCCGGAGCAGGTGAGCATGACGACCCTGCGTCATGCCTTTGCCAGCTGTGGTTTCAATCTGGGGGAGGTCGCTGGCGAGGCGCAACCTGCCGCAGATGTGATGATTGACGAGATTGTGGCCAGGCTTGCACCTCAGTTGGGGCAGAGTGATACCACATCTCTGGTGGACGAGATTGTCAGCCGGCTTGGCGAGCAGCAACCCGCCGAGATGTGGGATGAACTCAGACAGGGGCTGCCTGCCGCGCTGGATCATGACCAACTGGCCGAAGCCATCGCTGGCAAGCTGCCATCAGCAGGGGCCGAGCAGGATCTGGCTCCCCTTGCCAGCAGTATCCAGCTGCTCTCTCGCCAACTGGAAGAGCAATCTCGGCTGATCCGCGAGCAGCACCGGTTGATCCAGCGGCTGGCCAGTGCCCCCGCTCGACAGAGTGTTGTCGGCACAGAGGCAGAACCTTTGATAGAGGATCTCTCGAGTCAGGTGGCCAGTATGAAAAAGGTCAAAGCCAAGGGGATCTTCTGATCCCCGATACCGTTGCTAAATCGGAATACAAAAGCCGAACCACAGGGTTCGGCTTTTTGATCCCGTTTGTGTCAAGGCTGGGAGCAGACGGGGCAGTCGGGGCGCTTGGGCAGCTTCATCTCGCGGAAAGTGCCGCTCAGGCCGTCGATCATCAGCAGGCGGCCGCTGTAGTTTTTTCCCGTACCCGCCAGCAGCTTGATGGTTTCCAGTGCCTGCAGGCTGCCCACCAGACCCACCACGGGGGCGAGCACGCCCGCCTCGACGCAGGTGAGGGCCTGCTCGCCAAACAGGGCGCTGAGGCAGGCGTAGCAGGGTTCATCTTCCTGCCAGGTGAAGCTGCAGAGCTGACCCTCCAGCCGGATGGCGGCGCCACTGACCAGCGGTATTCTGTGCTGGCGCGCCTTTTGGTTGAGCAGGTTGCGAATGGCCAGATTGTCGGTGCAATCGAGCACCAGCTGATGCCGGGGCAGCAAGGCATCGAGCAGCGCCTCATCGGCCACGGCAGCGTGGGTCTCGACGTTGAGCCAGGGATTGAGGGCACGCAGCGATTGCGCTGCTGAGTCCACCTTGTAGTGACCGATGCGCTCATCGTTGTGCAGCACCTGACGCTGCAGATTGGAGAGCTCCACCTTGTCGAAATCGACCAGGGTGAGCTGGCCAACCCCGGCCACCGCCAGATACTGGCTGGCGGCGCAACCAAGGCCACCGGCGCCGATCACCAGCACACGGGCCTGCTTGAGCGCCTCCTGTCCCTCGAAGTCGAAGGATTTGAGGATGATCTGGCGGTTGTAGCGCAGCAGTTCGGCGTTGCTCAGGATCTCGCTCACAGCAGCAATCCCCCGAATGGCTCCACGGTCACCGTCTCGCCCGCGGCAACGCGGCCCCGTTCCCGTTCAAGAACGATGTAGCAGTTGGCTCGCGACAGGGAGCTGAACACGGCGGAGTCCTGCGAGCCGGTGCTGCGCACCTCGAGGCCGTTTGGCCCTTGGCTCATGATGCCGCGCTGGAAGTCGAGTCGGCCCGGGCTCTTTTTGAGTGGTTCGGCCGCAATGGCCTGTAGCTGGAGTGGCCGCTCGAAGCGTTGGCCCGCCAGCTTGGCCAGCGCCGGTTGCACCAGCTGATCGAAGGTAACCATGGCGGAGACCGGGTTGCCCGGCAGGCCGAAGAACCAGGCGCGGGGCAGACGACCAAAGGCAAACGGCTTGCCCGGCTTGATGGCCAGCTTCCAGAAGCCAATCTCGCCGAGCTCGTCGAGCAGCTGTTTGGTGAAGTCCGCTTCCCCCACCGAGACGCCGCCGGTGGTGATGAGTACATCGGCCTCTTCGTCGGCGCGGATAAAGGCAGCGCGTAGCTGGGCCGGGTCGTCGGGGATAATGCCAAGGTCGAGGCAGTTGCAGCCCATGCGCGCCAGCATGGCCCGCACGCCGTAGCGGTTGGAGTCATAGATATCGCCGTGGGCAAGCGGGGTACCGACCGGTTTGAGCTCGTCGCCAGTGCTAAAGATGGCCACTTTCAGCGGTCGGCGCACCACGACGGTAGCCACGCCGAGGGAGGCCAGCAGTGGCATCTCTCTTGGGGTGAGGCGAGTGCCGGCTGGCAGAACGCAGGCGCCCTTGCCGATATCGCTGCCGGTGCGGCGGATATTCTGGCCCGGTTCGGGTTGTGCCAGAAAAGTGATCCGATCGCCGTCGGCCTGCGTTTCTTCCTGCATCACCACTGCATCCGTACCAGCCGGTACCGGGGCGCCGGTCATGATCCGCACGCAGTGGCCAGCGGGCCACTCGCCCTGATAGGGCTGACCGGCAAACGCCTTGCCCGCCATGATGAGCGGGGTGCCGCTGGCGAGATCCGAAAGGCGCACGGCGTAACCGTCCATAGCGGAGTTGTCGAAGGGGGGCACGGCGAGGGGAGAGGCGATGTCGCTGGCAAGAACCCGGCCAAGGGCCTCTGGCAGGGGCAGTTGCTCGCTGTCGCAGCAGCAGGCGAGTTGTTCCAGCATCCCTTGCAGGGCATCGCTTAAGGGGAGTAGTCCGCTGGTATCAAATCCCATCGTCATGACCTCTTTCTATGATTGAAGGCGGGATTATCACAAAAATCCCCGGGGATGGGCAGGTTATCTCAAGGATTCTCGGGGTAATCGGCGCTGAAACGGGGGTAGATGGCCATAAAGTATGAGGTGACGCACAAGTTGACTTGAATCTTGGCGGCAATGGCCGTTTACTATGCCGCCATAACTGATGGCCGTCACATCCCGTGTGGCGACCATTACAGCGATACTGTCGGCCCTGTACGCCGCCATAACATAAGGGGTTGCTCCTTGAGCTGCCCTCACAGTCCCTGAGCGTGGGAGAGAAGATAATGACAACCTTAAGTCCGGAAGCCTTGCTGGTCAGGGCTGCCCTCGAAGCCCAGGGACTGGAAACCCCCCTGGTCACCAACGAGCTGAACAGCCAGCAGAAGCGGGAGAAGATCGAAGGCCATATGCGCTCCATCATGGAGACGCTGGGGCTGGATCTGACCGATGACAGTCTGGCCGAGACACCGCACCGCATCGCCAAGATGTACGTCAACGAGATCTTCTCCGGCCTCGACTATTCCACCTTCCCCAAAGTGACGGTGATCGAGAACAAGATGCAGGTGGACGAGATGATCATGGTGCGGGATATCAGCCTCACCAGCACCTGCGAACACCACTTCGTCACCATCGACGGCATGGCCCATGTGGCCTATATCCCTCGCGGCAAGGTGATTGGCCTGTCGAAGATCAACCGTATCGTGCAGTTCTTCGCCCGTCGTCCCCAGGTGCAGGAGAGACTAACCCAGCAGATCCTGCTGGCGCTGCAGACCCTGCTCGGTACCAAGGATGTGGCCATCAGCATCAAGGCGACCCACTACTGCGTCAAGGCGCGCGGGGTGATGGATTCCACTTCCTATACCACCACCACCTCCCTCGGCGGGGTGTTCAAGACCCAGCCCGATACCCGGGCCGAATTTCTGGGCGGCCTGCGCGGATAAGATGGCGGTTGTTTTGTAACCGCCACGCTGAATAAACGAGACGCCAGCAGCCATTGCTGGCGTTTTTCATTGGTCCCGGATGAGAGTGGCGGCCTGCAACGGCTTGACCCGTGCGGCTTGCCTTATGCAAACGTTATGCATTTTTTCGATTTATTCATCTGAGCGGTATATTTAATCGAGCACGATAAATCCCTCGTATTCACCTTACAAAAAGTAACCGGACAGACTCTTTCCGAACCATCACAATCCGGTTACTCTAGCGCCCCCTCACGGCTCTCGCTGCCGCTCATGGAATTCAGAGATATTCATCAAGGTTGGATGGTGCGCCACTGAACAGGTGGCCAGATAGTTCATGCCAGGAGGGCGTGAACCGGACGAGTGCTACGAATTTAACGACCACCAGGATATCCCATGAATACCAGTACCATGACCATAGGCAAAAAACTCACCGCCGGCTTTGCCGTGCTCGGTTTGATGGTCGCCTTTATAGGCGGTTTTTCCCTTGTCCAGTTTGGCAACATGAATGATGTTGCCATCCGGTTTACCGACAGCATCTTGCCAGCGGTCAATCGCACCAGCGCGATCGGGGATTCTCTCGGTGAGCTGCGTCGTTATGAGCTGGGTTATTTCGTGGTGGCCGCCGAGCCGCTGAAAAGGGCTGAATATCGGAATATTGCCAGTCAACAGCTTAACTCGATCGCGCAGCAGCTGATTGCCCATGACAAGACGATCTGGCCTGAGGATGTGGCGGAGCGCCGTACCTTCGATACGGTGAAATCTGACTGGGATCGTTACGTCGCCCTGCACCAGCGAGTCAAACAGCTGCAAGACAGCGATCAGCTTGCCGAAGCCCAACGCATCTTCCTTGAGGAGGGGGTTCCCCTTTACACCGCGCTGAGCAAGTCAGTGGCCTCCCTTATCCAGATTAACCATGGTTATGCGTCTGAATCCCGCAGCGATATTGTCGACTCTTATCACTCCGCCAATCTGAGTGTCACCATCGCGCTGGTGCTCGGTTTGATCCTTGTGGTGGTGCTCTCCGTGGTACTGACCCGCCAGATCCGCGACCCGCTGATCATGCTGGCCCGTCAGGCCCAGCGTATTGCCAATGGCGATCTGGGTCAGGGCGAACTGCAGCAGTGGATCCGTGACAGCCGCTTCAACCGTGATGAACTGGGTCAGCTGGGCTCCGCCATCAACCGGATGCAGGGCTCCCTCTCCGATCTGGTGAGTGAGATCGCCGGCTCCGTGAGCCAACTCAGCAGCGCAGTGGAGGAGGTGAGCGCCATCTCCAGCCAGTCTGCCAGCGGCATGGCCATCCAGCAGAACGAAGTATCCCAGGTGGCGACCGCCATGAACGAGATGCAGTCCACCGTCAATGAAGTGGCCCGCAACACCACGGATGCCATGAGCGCCGCCAAGGATGCCTCCCGCACCTCTGCTGCCGGCAGCGAAGTGGTACGCAGCTCCATTGCCAGCATCGAAGAGGTGTCGGTCAAGATTGAACAGGCGGGCACAGTGGTGCAGCAGCTGGAGGCCGATAGCGCCAATATCAGCGTGGTGCTGGATGTGATCCGCGATATCGCCGGTCAGACCAACCTGCTGGCCCTTAACGCTGCCATCGAAGCGGCCCGTGCCGGTGAGCAGGGCCGTGGTTTTGCGGTCGTTGCGGATGAAGTGCGTTCATTGGCCCAGCGTACCCAGGACTCCACCGCCGAGATCAGCAAGATGATCGAGCTGCTGCAGAGCCGCGCCGCCGAGGCGGGCAACGCCATGCAGCTGAGCCGTCACCAGATGCAGGAGAGTGTCGGTCTGGCACGGGATGCCGGTACCAGTATCGAGACCATCAACGGTGCCGTGGTGCGCATCACCGACATGAATACCCTGATCGCCACCGCCACCGAAGAGCAGAATGCGGTGACCGAAGAGCTCAACCGCAGCATCGTCAACATTCACAATGCCGCTGACGAGAATGCCCAGGGCGCTCATCAGATCGCCCAGGCTTGCGTCGAGCTGAGCAAGCTGGCCAACACCCTGCACCATATGACCCAGCGCTTCACCCTCTAAGGGTTGATGCATGGATAACAGAAGGCCCCGCAATTGGCGGGGCCTTGTTGTTTCTGGCGTTGTGGAAGGGCTCAGCTCAGGCCGACTATCTCGCCGTTCTCATCGATATCGATATGGCGATAGGCAGGCAGACTGCCCAGCCCCGGCATGGTCATGATGGGGCCCGCCAACGCATAGACGAAGCCGGCACCGGCGCAGAGCTTCACCTCGTCGATGGGCACCTCGAAATCGGTCGGTACCCCTTTGAGGGCCGGGTCGTGGCTGATGGAGAGCGGCGTCTTGGCCACGCAGATGGGCAAGTGATCCCACCCTTCGGCGGAGAGCTGGGCCAGCTGCTGGCGCGCTCTGTCGGAGAGCTGCACTCCGCGGCCGCCGTAGCCGCACTCCACCAGGGTCGCCAGTTTGGCGTCGAGGCTCGCCTCGTCGGGGTAGAGCAGTTTCACCTTGCCGGGTTGCTCGCAGGCGGCGACCACGGTGCGGGCAAGCTCGCTGGCACCGGCACCACCCTGAGTGAAGGCGTTGGAGATGGCCGCGCCACAGGCACCGGCTTGCTGCGCTTCATGGGCCAGCAGCGCCAGTTCGGCCTCGCTGTCGGTGGGGAAGCGGTTGATGGCGACCACCACCGGCACCCCGTAGCGGCGGGCGTTCCGGATATGCCAGGCGAGGTTGTCGCAGCCCTGCTTGAGGGTCGGCAGATCTTCCCCCTGCAGGCTGGCTGGTAGCGGCTGGCCCGGACGGATATCGAGCAGGCCGCTGTTGGCCTTGAGGCCGCGCACCGTGGCCACCAGCACCACGCAGGCAGGGGTAATACCGGATTGGCGGCTCTTGATGTTGAAGAACTTCTCCAGCCCCATGTCGGAGCCAAAACCCGCCTCGGTCACCACATAGTCGGTCAAACCAAGGGCGATGCGATCGGCGATCACCGAGGAGTTGCCGTGGGCGATATTGGCAAAGGGGCCGGCGTGCACCAGCACCGGCGTCTGCTCGGTGGTCTGCATCAGGGTCGGTTGCAGCGCATCTTTCAGCAGCACCGTCATAGCGCCTGCTACTTCCAACTGTTCGGCGGTAATGGGCTTGTCGTGAATATCGCGGGCCAGCTGGATGCGGCCGATGCGCTGGCGCAGGTCTTTCAGATCGCTTGCCAGCGCCAGAATGGCCATCAGCTCGGAGGCGGCGGTGATGACGAAGCGATCGCTGCGCTCCACACCATCGGCTGCGCCCCCCTGTCCAATCGTGAGGTGGCGCAGGGCGCGGTCATTCATGTCGAGGGTGCGTGGCCAGAGAATGTTGTCAGCATCGATATCGAGCCGCGGCAGGCCGGTTTTGGCGCTGAACTGGTCGCCGAGTTTACGCTCATGGAACAGGCGGGCATCGAGGGCTGCCGCCGCCAGATTGTGGGCCGCTGTCAGGGCGTGAAAATCGCCGGTGAGGTGGAGGTTCATCTCCTCCATCGGCACCACCTGGGCGTGGCCGCCACCGGCTGCGCCCCCCTTGACCCCGAATACCGGCCCGAGGCTCGGTTGGCGGATGGTTGCGATGCTGGGCTGGCCGATATGGTTGAGCCCCATGGAGAGGCCAAGGGTAGTCACCGTCTTCCCTTCACCGAGCGGGGTCGGGGTGATGGCGCTCACCAGTACCAGCTTGCCGCTCTGCTTGGGTTGAGACGTGAGCAGGTCGAGGCTGAGTTTGCCTTTGTAGTGGCCATGAGGGCTGAGCAGGTGCTGGGGGATGGCGAGGCGTTCGGCCAGCGCGTGAATGGAGAGACGGGGGGACTGGCGGGAGATCTCGATATCGCTTAGCATCAGCACCTCGTTGGCATATCGGGGTAAAATATGCGGCGCAGTCTAGTGGAATATAACGGGTAATCCAATGACGAAAACGATTTTATTTGGTGAGGGTGAGGTTCGTCAGAATCCTGTTCTGCTGGATCTCAACGCACTCTATCATCCCCCCAAGCAGCCGATGACGGCGCTGGGGATTGTCAGCGCGCTGGTGCCGTTGTTCGGTTTCGGCTGGCAGGCGATGACCCAGGACCCCGAAACCCAGCTGCGCCACGAGATCCGCAAACGGGTCAACAAGCACAAGACAGACGAGGCAAACCTCATTTTGATCCTGCAGCTGGCCGCCATGTTTGACTGCCCCGAGATTGAAGTGGCGCTCCCCTATGCCCTCAGTGAGCAGCAGTTGTCGGTGATACGCACCCGTTTGCCACGCTGGCAGTTAAGCCTCGAGCAGGAGCGTCTGCTAGCCAAGCTCACCCCTGTTGCCGCATCCACCACCGCATCCGGCCAGCGTTAGGTTTCAAGCCGGACCAGCAGGCCGGACAGTCAGGCCGTATCTTCTGCTCTGGCAATCATCACGGCTTATCCCACTGTTGCGGGGCGAGATAGCGCTCCTGCACGAACTCGATAAAGCAGCGCACCTTGGCCGAGACGAAGCGGCGGTGCGGATAGACCGCATAAAGTCCCACATCTCCCTTGTCCCACTCCGGCAGCAGGCTGACCAGCTGCCCTGACCGCAGGGCCTCCCCCACGATAAAGGTGGGCTGCAATATGATGCCCTGATCATCACAAGCGGCGCGGGTCAGCGCCACCCCGTTGTTGGCCCGCAGCGGCCCCTGTGGCCGGATGCTCTGCTGCTCGCTTCCCCGTTTGAAGTGCCACTCCGGCTGGGTCAGGGTGTAGATCAGACAGTCGTGCTGCTTGAGATCCTCGGGTTTTTCCGGTCTGCCCTTGCGCGCAAGATAGGTGGGGCTGGCGCAAAGCTCGACCCGAATGGTGGCAAGCTGGCGCGCCACCAGCGAGGAGTCGCCGAGGTGGCCGATCCGCAGCGCCAGATCGAACCCCTCTTCCACCAGCGCTACCCGCCGGTCGCTGTACTCGATATCGAGCTTGAGATCGGGAAAGCGCTGGCGAAACAGCGGCAGGGCGGGGGAGAGGTGCAGATAGCCAAAGTCCATCGGCACCGAGAGCTTGAGGGTGCCGTTGGGCTGCTGGTTGTGGTGGGTCAGCTGGCTGTGGGTCTCTTCCAGCTCCGCCAGCAGGGCGAGGGAGCGCTGGTAGTAGAACTGCCCCGCTTCGGTGGGATTGACCTGGCGTGTAGTGCGCGACAGCAGCCGGGTGGCGAGGGACTCCTCCAGCTGCTGCATCAGTTTGGAGGCCATGGCGACCGAGATGCCGAGCTGGTTGGCGGCCTTGGTAAAGCTCTGGCACTCCACCACCTTGATAAAGGTGCGCATGGCGGCGATCTGGTCCATTTTCCATCCTCAGTAAATAATGAATTTAATAAATCACTGATTATTCATCTTCAGAACGAGGTTAGCATTTTAACCACTGATGTGAACCCCAAGATGAAGGAACGAACGGATGAAAATGACCAAGGCTCTGCTGGCCTCCTGCCTGTTTATGGCTACCCCTCTGATGGCGGCGGATTACGATGTGGATGCGGCGCACACCACAGTGCAGTTCAAGGTGGGTCACCTGGGCTTCTCCGAGCTGGTGGGTCGCTTCAACACCTTCAGCGGCACCTTCAGCATGGATGACGCCAACCCGGCGGCCGCCAAGGCGAGCTTTGAAGTGGATGCCGCCAGCGTCGACTCCAATCACGAGGCCCGCGACAAACACCTGCGCAGCCCTGACTTCCTCGACGTGAAACAATATCCCAAGATGACCTTCGTCAGCTCCGCTTACGAGGGCACCAAGGATAAAGGCGTGCTGAAAGGGACCCTGACTCTGCACGGCGTCTCCAAGGAAGTGGCCTTCGATCTGGTCAAAATTGGCGAAGGCAAGGATCCCTGGGGCGGCTACCGCAGCGGTTTCAACGCCTCCACCACCATCAAGCGCAGTGACTTTGGCGTGAGCTACATGCTGCCCGGCATTCCGGACGAGATGAACATCAACCTGTTTGTCGAAGGCGTGCGCAAGTAATGGGCGCGGAACTTCTGCTGCAAACCCTGGCGGCTCCTCTGGGAGCCGCTTTGCTATCGTGGCGCTGGCCGCGACTGGGGTATCTGTGGGGGGCGCTGGCGCTCTGGCTGGTGGGCTCATTGCTCGGCGGTCTCTATGGTATTCCGGCCAAGGCGTGGCAGTGGCTGCCGCTGACCCTGCTGGTCCCCGCCATTGCGGCTCAGGTGAACGATCAGCGCGGTTCGCTGCTGCTCTTTGCGGTGTTCAGTGCGCTGGTGTGGTGGCAGGGATTGGCATCGGTACTGGCGAGCGAACCCGGGATCTGGCTGGCGCTACTGCCCGCCATCCTCTGGTTTGGCTGGAGCACCTTGCGCTGTGATAGCCGCGAGGGGCTCGGGTTTGCCCTCGGCTTTATCTGGCTGGCGTTGGTGATTGGCATCGATGGCAGCCTGCTGATTGCCCAGCTGGCAGGTGCGCTGGCCGCTTTCGCCGGTTTTCGCGCCCTGCTTGCCACCTTTGTTGGCATCAAGGTAGCACCCGCCGGTCTGGCGCTGGCCCTCGCCTTCGTCCAGATGCTGGCCTGGCAATATGTGGAGGTGCCGCTGGTGGTGTTGCTGCCGGTCTGGTTGCTGCCGCTGCTGGAGTGGGCATTACGTGACAAACCCTGGCCAGTGCGTTGGGGGGGGCTGATCCTGCTCGCTGCCGCGGGAACCGGGCTCAGCCTGTGGTGGGTGTGGCCTGCTGCTTCTTTGTACTGATTTTTGCATGAAAAACAGGCAATTACAGTCATTTTTGCATACTCGCTCATACTCTTGGCAGATAATGATTGAGCCCCATATGTGTTTCAGATAAAAAGGATTTTCATTTTATTTGGACACACACAGAACCCGGCCGAGCCGGGTTCTGTTTGCCTGCTTTGCGGCACATAAGGAGGCCACAGTTGCGCAGTCAAGGATCTGAGCATCTGTTTTTTCGCCATTTCACCGGACAGGGACGTATCGATGGTCTCTGCATTCTGCTGGTCACTCACCTGCTTCCCGATCGCCCCCGTTTTATCGACGCTCTCGGTCAGATTGGACGGATTGGCGCCATTTTGCCCAAACCGAAATCGGTACACGGTCCGACCCTGGAGTGGGTATCCCAGCACTATCCGGTGCTGCCCCTCAACCGACGCTGGACTAATGAACCCGACAGCATTATCCAGCAGATTGCGCCGCTGGTGGCCCCCCACGAGCGGTTGCTGATCCTCGATATTGGCGGTTACTTTGCCAAAACCCAGGCGATCTTGAGTGAATACTTCGGCCCCCGTTTCCTCGGGGTGGTGGAGATGACCGAGAACGGCCATCAACGCTATGAGCAGGAGGTGCTGGCGACCCCTGTGGTGTCGGTGGCGCGCAGCCCCCTCAAGCAGGCCGAGGATATCCAGATTGGTTTGAGCGTGGTCTACTCCGCGGAGTCGCTGGCCCGTAACCTCAACCGTACTTTCAACGTCTGCGAAGCCGTGCTGTTTGGCTATGGCAAGGTGGGGCGCAGCATCGCCCGCGACCTGCGCTGTCGCAACCTCCATCTCGGGCTGGTGGAGACCGATGTGCTGCGACAGGTCGAAGCGCTCTCTCACGGTTTTCGTCTGATCACCAAGGCCGAGGCGTTGAGCCGTGCCGAGCTGGTGATCTGCTCTACCGGCAACGGCTCGCTGGACTTGGCGGATCTACAGGCGCTGCGCCCCGGCACCATGGTCGCCTCGGTCACCTCGGCTGACGACGAGTTTGCCTTCTCGCTGGCCCAGTTGCCTTGGCCGAGCGAAGAGGTGTGCCCCCATGTGCTGGCCCTCAACCGGCCGGATGGTACCCAGATCTACCTGCTCAACCGGGGCGAGGCGGTCAACTTCGTCCATGGCGCCGTGATTGGCGAATATGTCTATCTGGTGCTGGCGGAGATCATGGAAGGGATCCGGATGCTGGCGGCAGGCCCTCTTGCACCCGGCCTGTTCGAGCTGCCAGAATCGGCGATGCGTACCATTGCCCGCCATTGGCTGGCCGATTTTCATGGGGTTGATCAGCACTGATTTGACCAAACCGGGATTGGCCATTGGGTGGCGGTACGCCATTTCCCGCCATTGGCCGCTTTTTTATGGAGTCACTCATGACCGAGTCTGAAACCCTGATCAGCAAACCCCGCATCGAAATCCGCTACTGCACCCTCTGTCGCTGGATGCTGCGCGCCGCCTGGCTGGCGCAGGAGCTGCTTTCCACCTTTGACAGCGATCTGGGGGAGGTGGCGCTGGTGCCGGCCAGCAAGGGGGAGTTCCGCATTCTGGTGAACGGGGTGCAGGTGTGGGATCGGGTGGTCGATGACGGCTTCCCCGAGGCCAAGGAGATCAAGCAGCGGGTGCGCGATGTTATCGCCCCTGAGCGGGATCTCGGCCACTCGGATCGCAAGGCTGCCGAGTAACGCCAGATGGGCCGAGCGCCTCGAAAAGGTGCTGAGCATGAGAGCTAAAGGAGAGGGAGGCGATGGCCTCTCTCTCCTTTTTTGCCTTTGGCTGTTTGCCTGGCGCCTGCAGGGCTATGAGCGCGGCTCGGCCAGATGACTGCCGATATAGCGGGCCCGCTTGTGGGGCTTGATGCGGCTCACATCGACCCACACCAGGCCATCGATGCAGTGGTTGAAGTCGGGGTCGATACCAAAGTCCATAAATTGCACCCCGCCCGGCTCGCACAGCTCGGAGTACTGCTTGTAGAGGGTGGGGATGGCGCAGCCCAGATTGTCGAGACGGGCCTTGAGTGCTTTGAGATCGGCGCCGTAATCCACCCCTTCGAACAGAGGCTGCGTCTCGGGGTAGGGACGGCGGGAGGGGGCCAGCGCCAGCTCGGGGGCAAAGTGCTGGCGGTAGAAGCTCACCAGCAGATCCTTGGCCGCCGGCGGCAGGCTGCCGGAGAGCGACACCGGGCCAAACAGGTAGCGGTAGCGGGGATAGCGGGCCAGATAGGCACCGATGCCGAACCAGAGATAATCGAGCCCCCGCTTGCCCCAGTAGGCGGGCTGGATAAAGCTGCGGCCAAGCTCGATAGCCTGCTCCAGCCGGGGCAGCAACTTATCCTCAAAGCCGAACAGGGTGTGGCTGTAGAGGCCATCCTTCCCCTTGCTGGCCAGCAGCTCCGCCACCGGGGCAAAGCGGTAGGCGCCGATAATGTCGAGTCGGGCCGGATCCCAGAGGATCAGGTGGTGATAGTCGTTGTCAAAACCATCGAGATCCCGCCGCTTGCCAGACCCTTCCCCCACTGCGCGAAAGGCGATCTCCCGCAGTCGCCCCAGCTCGCGCAGGATCACCGAGTGGCTCAGTTCGTGGCGGCGGTAGAGGTAGATCCCCTGACCATCCGGGGTGGTGCCGAGCTGTTCGCAGCTTTCGATGGCCTGTTTGAGCTGGCGGCGATCCCCCGGCAGGGCGATGGGGGCCTCGGTCTGCAGCCGTCCCGCCTTGCCACGGCCAATCCGGTAGAGGTGGTTGCGCACCAGCCGCGCCGCCGTCTTGGCGGGCAGCTCCTGAAAACTGCCGAGCGGAATGCGCGCTCCTATGGTCACCGGCAGGGTCTGCCCCTGCTGGCGAAACAGCTGGCGCACCAGCAATAGGGCGGAGGCGGGCTTGTTGAGCCAGGAGGCGAGATAGAACCAGAGGCTGTTGCGCCCTCCCAGATGGATGGGCACCAGCGGGGTGCGGGTGCGCTGGGCCAGCTTGATAAAGCCTGCCTGCCAGGGGCCATCTTTCACCCCCTTGAGGCCAAGCCGCGAGACTTCGCCTGCGGGGAAGATCACCAGTGCCCCTTCATGGGCGAGGTGTTCGTTCATGGCGAGGATGGCCTGTCGATCGGTCTTGCCCTCCATATTGTCCACCGGCAATAGCAAAGGGCGCAGCGGCGCGAGCTGGGCCAGCAGCTGGTTGGCGACGATCTTCACATCGGGGCGGATGCGGCCGAGCAGTTGCAGCAGCGCCAGTCCGTCCAGCGAGCCGATGGGGTGGTTGGCGACTAGAATGACCCGGCCGCTGGCGGGAATATGCTCCAGCTGCGCCTCGCTGACCCGATAGTCGAAATCGAGCTGGGTCAGCGCCTGCTCGACAAAGTCGAGGCCGCGCAGGTGCGGGTAGCGGGCGGCAAAGTCGGCAAAGGCACGTTCGTTGAGCAGCCAGCCCAGCAGCCGCTTTAACAGCGGGGTGAGCAGGGGGTAGCCAAGCAGGCGGGGGAAGTGCTGGGTCAGCAGGGTATCGATAGTGAACATCTGGGGGGCTCCGGCGATCCGTTGCTCCCAGCATGATGTGACACTGTTCCCGCGACATGTCAGCGGGATGACAGTTTGATGGCAGCGGCGGCCAGTTGCTCCTGAGCGACCCTCCCCGGTTTCCCTTTCTTGATGGGTGATGGCCAGATAGCAAGGGGGGAGCCGGTTAACCGGCTCCCCCCCTCGGTGGTCGTGGTAAGGATAGCGACTCGATTAGCCGCGCCAAGCCGCGGTGAGGCGCACCAGCTCCACCAGGGTGGCGACCGATTTCTCCATGGATTGCAGCGGGATGAACTCGTGCTTGCCGTGGAAGTTGTGGCCTCCGGTGAAGAGGTTGGGGCAGGGCAGACCCATAAAGGAGAGACGGGCGCCATCGGTACCGCCGCGAATGGGCTTGATCTTCGGCACCACGTCGGCGGCCTCCATGGCGGCCTTGGCGAGCTCGACGATATGCATGTGCGGCTCGATCTGGCTGCGCATGTTACGGTAGCTGTCGGTCAGGGTCAGCTCGATGCGGGCCTTCGGATACTCGGCCTGCAGGGCGGCCACCCGGTTCTGCATCTCGGCTTTGCGCGCGGCGAAGTGCTCGTCGTCGAAGTCACGGATGATGTAGTGCAGGGTGCTCTCCTCCACGGTGCCGCTCATCTGGGCCAGATGGAAGAAGCCCTCATACCCGTCGGTGCACTCCGGGGTCTCGTCGGCTGGCATGGCGGCGTGGAAGCGGGCGGCCAGGGTTTGGCTGTTGATCATGCTCCCCTTGGCGGTGCCGGGGTGGACGTTATTGCCGATAAAACGAACCGTGGCGCTGGCGGCGTTGAAATTTTCATACTCCAGCTCGCCCAGTTCGCCGCCATCCACGGTATAGGCCCACTTGACCGGGAATCTCTCCAGCGGGAACAGGTTGGCGCCACGGCCAATCTCCTCATCCGGAGTAAAGCCGACCCAAATATCGCCGCGGGGGATCTCGGGGTGGGCCTGCAGGTGGTCGATGGTAGTGAGGATCTCGGCGATGCCCGCCTTGTCGTCGGCACCAAGCAGGGTGGTGCCGTCGGTGGTGATGAGATCCTGACCCAGGTAGTTTTTCAGGAAGCGGTAGTCACGAATGGCGAGCACCTCGTCACCCTTGCCAAGGCAGATGTCGCCGCCCTGATAGTTTTCGATGATTTGCGGTACTACGTGCTCCGCCTCGTAGTCGGCGGTGTCCATGTGGGCAATCAGGCCGATAGCGGGGGCGTCCGGCTGGTTGCCCGGCAGGCAGCCGGTGAGGTAGCCGTGCTCATCCAGGGTGACCCGGGTTAGCCCCAGCGCCTTCATCTCTTCTTGCAGGGCACGGGCAAAGATCAGTTGGCCTTCGCTGCTGGGGCAGGCTGGATTGGTCTCATCGGAGCGGGTATGAAAAGTTACGTAACGCAGAAAACGCTCAAGCAGGGTATCCATTAGTCAGCCTCTAACCGATTGTGAGCGGTCATTGTGGCCAATCCGTGCGGGGCACTCATTGCGTCAGCGCAGGTTTTTCCCATTTTTTGACGCAAGGGAAGAGCGGCGAATGTGCGGCGCGCGGGGCAACGTCCGGGAGGGAGATCGCATAAATGTGGCATTTATTGCGATATTTAGGCGCTGGCGGTGGCAACCAAATTCCCCTCAGCGACCGCACAGCAAGGCGTCAGCCCAATCATGGCGTTTTCACATACTTTTCAAGGGGAAACCGGGCTGTCGCATAACCTGCGCCATCCCAGAGCCCGCCTGCCCGCCAGCAAGATTTGATCGACTTATTAAAAGGGGATTTTGAACACTATTTTTTATTGTCACTGCCCGCGGTAAGTGTGTACACTCCGCGCCGATCCAAGGGCAACCCTGAAGCAGGCAGAGCCGCCAGAAACCCGACCGATCATACGCCTATAGGGCGAGGCACGCAGAAACGACAGACACTGCTGGGGAATGGTTTCTTTAATACCGGTTAGGCTCCGGTATCAGGGAGAACAACAGACTCTCATCCTTCATTTGACCGAGTGGGCCACCGGCTCATCATCTTCCCTTGTCATGGGCGGTCACTGATGGTGAGGTGGGCTGTGGTTGTTGTCGTCTGTCAACACGCATGCGTGCTGGCGCCTTCGCTTCTCTTCCTTGGAACCCTCTCCTTCTGTCGGGATCGCTGCCGAATGATGAACTGACGGCGTGGCTGATGTCGTCTGTCATCAAAGTACCGCGGCGCTACGGCATAGTGGCACCGCATACCGTTGAGCTTGATGTAAAGCCACCAGCCCCACATCAAGACTCGTTACTTCCCCAAGATCCACCAGGCAGCCTCTGGCTTGCCGCGATGTGCAAAGGGTTGGTTTGGGTGGCTGCGTCTCGTGATAGCAGCGCTCGCCGTACTCTGCACTAGATGGTCTGGATGTGATTGAGGGTAACGAAGGCGACTTTGGGTCGCTCATTTGCGAGGCATAGCCCATGACTAACTGGTCCAGCAAGGACTCCTTGAAGGTCTACAACGTTCCCTACTGGGGTGCGGGTTTTTTCAATATCAATGACGCCGGTCATGTGACCGTCGCCCCCGACAAATCACGCCCTGACGCGCATATCGTGCTCTCTGACGCCATCGAACAGTTGCGTCAGTCCGGGCTGACCACCCCCGTGTTGCTGCGCTTCCCTGACATCCTCAAGAGTCGGGTCGATGCGCTGTTCAACGCCTTTGGTCAGGCCATCGAGAAGTCTGGCTATGAAGGGGACTACCTCTGCGTTTACCCGATCAAGGTAAACCAGCAGCGTCGTGTCATCGAGACCATCAGCCAGTCCTACAGCGACAAGCCCCGGCTTGGCCTGGAAGCTGGTTCCAAACCGGAACTGCTTGCCGTGCTGTCCCATCACCATGAGCAAGGCTCGGTGATCGTCTGCAACGGTTACAAAGACCGCGAATATATCCGCCACGCCCTCTTGGGCAACCTGATGGGCCACAAGGTCTACATCGTGGTGGAGAAGCCCTCCGAGCTGGAAATGGTGCTGGACGAGTCAGCTCGTCTCAACATCAAGCCCAACATCGGGGTGCGTGCCAAGCTCGCCTCCACCGGCTCCGGCATGTGGGAATCGAGCGGCGGCTCCATGTCCAAATTTGGTCTCTCCGCCTCCCAGATCCTGGCGCTGATCGAGCGTCTGCGTGGGCTGGGCAAGCTGGATTGCCTGCAACTGCTGCACTTCCATCTGGGTTCCCAGATCGCCAATATCCGCGACATTCAGGGCGGCATCCGCGAGTGCGGCCGTTTCTACGCTGAACTGCGTCGCCTCGGTGCCAACATCGAAGTCGTGGACGTCGGTGGCGGCCTGGGTGTGGACTACGAGGGAACCCGTTCCCAGAGCCACTGCTCCGCCAACTACAGCCTCTCCGAGTACGCCAACAACGTGGTATGGGGCATCGGCGATGTCTGCCGCGAGTTCGATCTGCCGCACCCGACCATCATCAGCGAGTCTGGCCGTGCCCTGACCGCCCACCACGCCGTGCTGGTTACCAATATCATTGGTGCCGAAGGGGTGGAGATGAACGACATCAGTGCGCCGGACGAAGATGCACCGACCATTCTGCAGAACATGTGGAAAGGCTGGCTGGATCTGCGCAGCGAAGATCCCTCCCTGCTGGAGATCTTCCATGACTCGGTGGCAGATCTGGGTGACGTGAATACCCAGTACACCATGGGCCTCTTGAACCTTGAACAGCGTGCCTGGGCCGAGATGCTGCACCAGAACACCTGTCTGGCGCTCAAAGAGATGCTCAACCCGGTCAACCGCAACCACCGTGCGCTGGCTGACGAACTGAGTGAAAAGCTGGCGGACAAGTGCTTTGCCAACTTCTCCCTGTTCCAGTCTCTGCCGGATGCCTGGGGTATCGGTCAGGTATTCCCGGTGATGCCGCTGGCCGGTCTCGATCGTCCGCTTAGCCGTCGCGGTATCCTGATGGATATCACCTGTGACTCCGACGGTCAGGTCGAGCACTATGTCGACGGTCTGGGGGTCGAGAGCACCCTGCCAATGCCGGTCTACGGCGAGAACGAAGAGTGCCACGTCGGCTTCTTCCTGGTCGGTGCCTATCAGGAGATCCTCGGCGATCTGCACAACCTGTTCGGTGACACCCACTGCGCGGAAGTGTGGCTGGACGAAGAGGGCAAGATGGACATTCGCAACGTGGTGCGTGGCGACACCGTCGACCAGCTGCTGCGTTACGTCAACATCGACCCGTCCGTGATCCGCGAAAACTACCAGCGGATCGCCGCTCACCCGGCGCTGGACGATGCCACTCGCAAAGCCCTGCTCGACGAGCTGGAGCTGGGCCTGCAAGGCTACGCCTATCTGGAAGACGAATAAGCCTTTTGGCTTGCCCCTCGTTTTGGCGGGGAGATGAAAAAACGGCGCCTGCGGGCGCCGTTTTTGTTACCGGGGGCCATCCGGCGATATGACGGGGCACTTGGCCCATCTTCATTCGGATAACCGATGCGGGCTCAAGGCATCCGCAGGCCACAGATCTGGCAGATATCTGTCCCTTTCAGCTGTTTCCCTTGATCTGCATCAAGCGTGAACCTCGGTGGTTATTTTACGGTCAGGAGTGATGTTGATGGAATGTAACAAAAGGATGTGCATATGGAACTGAAAAGGGACCCGAGATGCTATACCGACGTCTGTATCGACGGTAAGTGGTATCACTACGATCACTGCAGCACCAACGTCTATATGCTGATGGGAGGCGCCGCGCCGAGCCTTCAGCTGGCCTATGAGCCGAGCAGCGAAGAGGAGCTGATCGAGATGCTCCAGCAGCTGGGGCGCTTCTGACTTACCGAATTGATATCTTGCCATATGGCCATCGGGCGCGTTGCCACGATGGCCACCACTCTTCACCGCTGTACCTTATCTCAGCGGGTTTTATTACCCAATAACCCCTTGCCAATCTCCAGCATGGCGACGGCTGCGGCATAGGTGCTATCGGACTTGCCTATCTCATCCGCCACGTAGAGAAAATTGGATTGGTACTTCTCGACGGCCTCCCGTGGGCTGGTCGTGTCAATAAAGTCCTCCTCCACCTCGAATCCTTGGGTCAGCAGTGCCGCCTTTTCACTCAGAAAAGTCGGAGATGCCATGTCGATAAAGGTGTATTGCTGCCGATTGGACGCCGGAATGGTAAAAAACTGGTATCTGGCCATAGGTAAATCCTCGCTTGAAGCGGGTGATAAATGACGTGACGCTGGTTTTAATCTGTGGCTCGCAGGCGGCTTGCTTGCCTCGACATCGCAGACAGTGCGTGCCGAGGATACCGCATTTCATTTTCGTTTGAGACTACTTTGTTGGCATCTGCCCGGCAAGTGGGCCGCAGAGATTTTCTGGATGATCCGTGCAACTGAGACGTTGTAGGCCGGGGCGAGACCGGGATAATGCCGGGCTCACATTGAGCCCGGCTTGTCAGCGCTCTGTTACAGCACGAAGCTCTGTACCATGGCGCGCAGCTGTTCGGTGAGCTGGTGGATCTGGCGGGCGGCATCGCGGGCGGCGTTGGCTACTTGCAACGCCTCGTCGCTGCCATCGGAGATGCGCACCACGTTGCGTTCGATCTCGTTGACCACGGCGCCCTGCTGCTCGATGGCGCTGGCGATGATGGCGTTGGTATCGACCATTCGATCCACCTTCTCGGTAATGGCGCCGAAAGCCTGTTTTGCCTCCTGCGCCAGCCCGACCCCCTCCTGCGCTTCATGGCTGGCCGCCGACATGGCGGTGACCGAGGCGCGGGCACCGGATTGCAGCTGTTCAATCATCTGCTGGATCTCGACGGTAGCCCCCTGGGTGCGGTTGGCAAGAGACCGCACCTCGTCGGCCACCACCGCAAAGCCGCGACCCTGCTCACCGGCCCGGGCCGCTTCGATGGCGGCGTTGAGGGCGAGCAGGTTGGTCTGTTCGGCGATGCCGCGGATCACGCTGATGACGCCGCCAATCTGGCTGCACTGTTGTTCCAGCTGGCCTATGGTGCCGGCGGTGCACAGCACCTCGCGGTTGATATGGTCGATGGCCTTGATGGTGCGCTCCACCACATCCTCGCCCTGACCGACCACGTTCTGCGCCTCCTGGGTCATGCGGGCGGCTTGCAGGGCGTTGCCCGCCATGTCTTGTGAGGTGGCGGCCAGCTCCTTGATGGCGGTAGCGACCTGATGGGTCTCCCCTTGTTGATCGGCAATGACCTCCTGCGAGCGGCAGGTGCGCGCTTCGATCTCGGTAGCGCTCTCCACTACTGTGACGCCATTTTCCCGCACTCGCAGCATCAGGGTGCGCAGGGTCTCCAGGGTCACGTTGTAATCCCGGCTGATGGCGGCCAGCTCGTCCTGACCAACGATCTCGATATGCTGGCTGAGATCCTGGGCGTTGACCCGGGCGGCGATATCACGCACCCGCCCCACGGTTTCGCGCAGGGAGAGATAGGCACCGATCATCAGGTAGAGGTAGAGCAGCAAGCTGGCGGTCAGCGGCGCGGTGACCCACCAGAAGTGGCGTTGGTTGGCGGCCAGCCGCTGATGCAGGTCGGCCTCCAGCCGCTGGCGTACCTGGCCTGCCAGTGCGGTGATGGCCTCGTCCATCTTATCCCCCAGTGCCTGCACCTCCTTGGTGGAGAGCTGCACCAGCTGATCCTTCATCATCTTGTTTTCCATGGTCTCGACCCCCTGACGCACCAGCTGTATCAGAGCATCGGTCTGCTGACCCAGCTCGGCGCGGTAGGCCGGTTCAATCTGGTAGAGCAGGGTCAGATCGGCCTCCAGCTCTTGCAGAGTGGCGCTGATCAGGTCGAGACGAAAACGCAGGCCGCTGTAGCCCTCGGCCTGAAACAGGCCGAAATCGGCGATGGTGGCGGCGCGATCCCGCACCTGGGCCAGCAGGTCGCGCAGTTGCGGCAACCGCTCGCTGGCGAGGATCACCATGTAGTAGGTACCGAGCGCCGGATCCTGGATCAGGCTGCTACTGGCGGTAATGTGCTTGTAGAGGTGGCGCACCTCAGTCAGCAGCTTGTCGTGGCGCAGGTTGCTCTGCTCCACTTCCAGCTTGCCTGCTTCACTCTGCAGGGCGGCCCAGCCCTGCTGGATCACCTCAAAGGAGGGGTTGTTCTGGCGGGTGTCGGCAAAGGCTTGCAGGCTCTGATCAACGGCTTGTGCGGCTGCCTTGAGCTGATCATCACCGACCGGATCCACCTCATGGGCGTGACGGGTCACCAGATTGCGATGGGTGATCAGGGCCTGCTCGATAGCGGGCACGGGGGCGAGATTGACCACTCCCGCCAGCTCGCGGTTCGCCTGCGCGTTGTCATCCTGCAGCCGCCCTAGCAGATTGGTCATGCTGTAGGCCAGTGGCAGCAGCATCAGGCAGGACCAGAGCAGGAATTTGTATTTGAAGGAGAGCTGATTGCCCAGCCGGATGGCGGGGTTGAAAATCCATTTCATGTTAAGCCTCGATACCTGAGTGCGGGCGTGATTCGTGTTGCCTGAATAGTACTCCGAGCGGCCTCCCTTGGGTGATGGCCGGTTGCAAGTTGTGATCCCCTTGGCTTTTTACTACCGGGCGGGGGCGCCGTCAGCCGAGCCAATAGAAAACGGGCCACCCGAAGGTGACCCGCGGTCGATAAGGGGACACCGATCAGTTGAACGCCAAGAAGGGCGAGACGCAGAGCAGCAGGCCGGTGACGATGATGATGTAGAGGGAGGTGCCCTTGTACTTGTGCAGCGCCGGTACCTGATAGACCAGATAGGCCGGGATGAGGCAACCCACCATGCCGAAGATGGGGCTGCAGATGGAGGTGAAGCTCAGTACCGGTGCATTGAGCACGATGGCACCCCAGGAGAGCATGACGGTAAACACCATGATCCCTTTGCCTACCAATCCTTTGTTGATGCGGTTTTCCGGCAGCACCCGGCGCAGCAGGTTCATCGCCAGACCCTGACAGGCTTCACGGAAACCGAGGTAAACGCCGAAGTAGGCGGTCATTACCGCAAAGATGTTGAGGGTGAGGCTCAGGAGCTTGAGGGTCTGGCCGGGCATCCCCTGGGCTACCATCGCCAGCGCGGAGATATTCTCTTCAGAGGCTTTGACCGCCTGATCGTGGCCCATGGCCAGAGTGAAGGAGACCGCGTAGAAGAACACCACCACGAACAGGATGCCGAAGGCGATATTCATGGCGCGCATCGCCTTGAAGCGGGCCACTTCCAGCGACTTTTCCCGCGAGCGGTAGGAGATCACCATGGGGCTCAGGCTCTGGATAAAGAGGATGGAGGTGAGGGTAAAGGGCAGCATGATGATGGCATCCTTCATCCAGTCACCGACAGCGGGCATGGCGGTGATGTTGGCCGCATCCCACTTGTCCACCATCATCAGGCCGAGCACGGCCACCACGCTGATCTTGGTCAGCACCATAAAGGTGGAGATCTTGAACAGCAGGTTTTCGCCGCGCGAGGCCAGTGCCACCAGACCGCAGATCAGCACCAGACCGTAGAGCGGGTTTTCGGAGAGCAGGCCGTCGGTGACACCGAAGCTCTGCAGGAAGGAGGCGCTGTCATTGGTGATGGCGGTGGAGTAGACGAAGACCCAGATCACCAGCATCACGAAGTAGAGCGCGCCGAGCAGCACACCCCAGTTCTTGCCAAGGTAGCCGGTGATGACGCTGGGGTAATCCTTGCACTCCGGCGAAGTGGCCAGGGTGTTGATAAAGAGGCGCTGGAACATGTACATGGCGGGGTAGCCGATCACCGCCGAGAGCAGAAAGACCCACAAGCCCATCAGACCCACCTGTACCGGCAGGAAGACGATCCCTGCGCCGATGGCCATGCCGATGCTCATGATGATCCAGCCCCAGTCGGTGCTGTCGAAGCGAACCGCTTCTTTCCATTCCAGCGTGCCCATCACGGGGCTGGCGAGTGTAGTGCTATGCGCGTCCATTAAAACCTTCTTTTTTGTAGGGATGTGGGAAAGCGGCGCAAATATAGTTGAATGAAACTGTCATAAACAATGCCCATAAGAGTACTTTTGTTCAAATCAGGATGGTGATCACGGTTTATATTGAGGCCGAAAGGTGCCTTTAAACGCCATTTTTGTATCTTTTTGTTGAACGGATAAAATAAAAAGCAAATAATGTTGAACGGAATGAGATTCATGATTGCAAAAAAAATTGCACAAAAAGGAGTGGCTATATGAAACGCATCATCACAGCAGCAGCGGCACCTGACGCTATCGGTCCCTACAGCCACGGCACTGCCTATGGCGACCTTATCTTTACCTCCGGTCAGTTGCCGGTCTGCAAGCAGCAGGGTGGTGTGGTGGAAGGGGGGATTGCCGCCCAGACCCGCCAGTCACTGGAAAACCTGAAATCCGTGCTGGAAGCCGCTGGCGGCTCGCTGGATACCGTGCTCAAAACTACCTGCTACCTCGCCGAGATCAGCGATTTTGCCGCGTTCAACGAGGTCTATAAAGCCTATTTCCAGAAAGATTGTCCGGCGCGCAGCTGCTTCGCAGTGAAGGATCTGCCGATGGGCGTCAAGGTTGAAGTGGAAGCGATCGCCCATATCGCTCGTTAATGCTGATAAAAAGGTTCAAGTGATGAAACAAGCGTGGCAGCAGTATCTGCAGATTATTCAACAGGTTGTCAAACCAGCGCTGGGTTGTACCGAGCCAATCGCCGCCGCCTATGCCGCGGCTGTCGCCACCCGGCAACTGGGCTGTGAGCCCGGTCGCCTCGAGGTTGCGGTGTCGGACAATCTCTATAAAAACTCGATGGGTGTTTATGTGCCGGGCACCGGCAAGATCGGTCTGGCCATTGCGGCCGCGGCCGGTGCCATCGGTGGCAACGCCGATGCCGGGCTGGAGGTGCTGGCCGCGATCCAGCCAGCACAGGTGGAGCGTGCCCAGCAGCTGATCGATGCCGGCAAGGTGCAGGTGAGCCGCACCGCCGCCCCCGAGTTTATCTTCTGCCGCGTGACCGTTTATGGCAGTGATGACAAGGGTGAAGAGCACAGCGCCGAAGTGACCCTGTGCGGCGGTCATACCCGCATCGTCGAGCAGCGCCTCGATGGCGAGGTGACCTTCACCGCCGATCAGAGCCAGGGCGGCGCCACCGGTTCCATCTGCGATGGCGTCGATATCAGCATCGCCGCCATCTACGAGTTCGCCACCCAGGTGGAGTTCGAGCAGATCAGGTTCATCCTCAAAGCCTCCGAGCTTAACGGCAAGCTCTCCGCCGAGGGGATGAACAACCCCTATGGCCTGGAGATTGGCCGCACCATGCAGCAGAACATCAATGCCGGTCTTATCGGCGAGGATGTGATGAACCGTATCGTGATGATGACGGCGGCTGCCTCCGATGCCCGCATGGGGGGCGCGACCCTGCCAGCCATGAGCAACTTTGGCAGCGGCAACCAGGGCATTGCCGCCACCATTCCGGTGATGGTGATTGCCGAGCGCTTTGCGGCCAGCGAAGAGCAGCTGGCTCGCGCCCTCATCATGAGCCATCTGGGCGCCATCTATATCAAGTCCCACTATCCGCCGCTGTCGGCCTTCTGTGGCAATACCGTGACCAGCGCGGCCGCCTCCATGGCCATGGTTTATTTGGCGGGCGGCAGCTTCGAGCAATCCTGCTTCGCCATCCAGAACGTACTGAGCGACAGTGCCGGTATGGTATGTGACGGGGCGAAAGCCTCCTGCGCCATGAAGGTGAGTACATCCTCCGGCGCGGCGGTGCGCGGCTTCCTGATGGCCCTCAACAGCCACTCGGTGTCGGGGCAGGGGATCGTCGCAGGTGACGTGGATCAGACCATCCGCAACGTCGGCCAGATGGTGAAGGAGGGCATGTCTGCCACAGACAGCACCATTATTGATATCATGTCCGCCTGATGTCCCTGTCGGTTGCTGCCCGGCGCCCATTGTCCGGCAGCAACCCTTGCAAGAAGGTCCCATTGTGAAGCTGCAAGAGTTGAGTCCGAGCGATTTTGAGATCCTCAAGTCGATGGAGAACATTGTGGACGGCATCGCCGCCATGTATGGTCAGCACACTGAAGTGCTGCTCCACAGTCTGGATGCGCGCAATCCCTCGATCGTCAAGATTGCCAACGGCCATATCACCGGCCGCAGTGTCGGCGCCCCCATCACCAACCTGGCGATGATGAAGCTCAAGAGCGGGCAGGATATCTCCAGCCCCTACATGACCAAGTGTGCCACCGGCAAGACCCTGCGCTCCATCACGACCGTGATCCGCAACGGGGAGCACAGGGCCATCGGGTTGCTCTGTATCAACAGCGACATGGATGCCCCGTTGCAATCCGTGCTGCGCACCATGATGCCGGAGTGCATGCATCTCCACGAGAGCCATGCCACCCCGGAGGTGTTCGCCCGCAACATCGACGAAGCGCTCAACAGCACCATCGACACCGTCAGTGCCGAGGTGCGTGGCAACGAGGCTGTGCCCCCGTCCCAGAAGACCCGGGTCATCGTCAACCAGCTGCACGACATGGGGATCTTCGAGTTAAAAGACAGTGCCCAGATTGCGGCGCGTCAGCTCGGGATCTCGGTCCACTCTATCTACCGCTATCTGCGGGAGATCAAGAAGGGCTGAGCCGGTTTAATCTGGCCTAATTGGCAGCAAACGGGTCAGCTCTGACCCGTTTTTACGCCTGCGTTTACACGTCTGTTTGGGCCATCCACCGGGCTCATCTGCTATCATCGTCCCCCTTATTTTTCTATCTCTCTGAACGTGCTGGAGAAATCATGTCTCGACTCATCTATCTGCTGCGCCACGGCCAGACCCGCTTCAATGCCGAGCAGCGTCTGCAGGGGCGTTGCAACTCCGATCTGACCGACAAGGGGGAGGCACAAGCCATCGCCATGGGGCGGCGCCTTGCCGCCGAACTGGCGGATCCCGCCCGCTGGACCGTCTATGCCAGCCCGCTCGGGCGTGCCCGTCAGACTGCGCTGCTGGTGTGCGAGCAGTTGGGGCTGGCGGCGGATCGCATCGTCTGGGACGATCGATTGATGGAGCTGGGCATGGGGGAGTGGGAGAGCTGCCAGATACCGGCGCTGCGCCTTGCCCACCCCGAGCTCGATACCGGCAAAGGGGACTGGTATCTGCAGGCACCGGGGGCCGAGAGCTTCGAGAGCATTCAGCGCCGGGCACACCAGTGGTTGCAGGATCCTGCCATCGCCGAGCGGGCCATCGTTATCTCCCACGGCCTGCTTGGTGCCATGTTGCGCGGCGTCTATGCCGATCTCGACTATGAGGCGATCTGGTCACAGGAGTTGCCGCAAGATGCCTTCTATAAGCTGCAGGATGGCCACATCACCCGCATTGCCTGCTAGCTGCCGTGAGGTGGCACCATGGCATGGACCATGATTGCCACCTTCGGATGCCCATTTTTGCCGCAGTTCAACACATCAGAGCACCTTATCGCGGCAAGATGAGGTATCTTATGCCCCGATTTCATCCATTACACGGTGTCGAGACCCCATATGATTATTAAACCCAAGGTTCGCGGTTTTATCTGCACCACTACTCATCCGGTCGGCTGTGAAGCCAATGTTCGTCGCCAGATCGCTTATACCAAGGCCAAGGGCACCATCGAGAATGGTCCCAAGAAGGTGCTGGTGATCGGCGCTTCCACCGGTTATGGCCTGGCCTCCCGGATTGCGGCTGCCTTCGGTAGCGGTGCTGCCACCCTCGGCGTCTTCTTTGAAAAAGCGGGTACCGAGTCCAAGACCGGCACCGCCGGCTGGTACAACTCCGCCGCCTTCGACAAGGCCGCTAAAGAGGCGGGCCTCTACGCCAAGAGCGTCAACGGCGATGCCTTCTCCAACGAGTGCCGCGCCAAGGTGATCGAGCTCATCAAGCAGGATCTGGGTCAAATCGATCTGGTGGTCTACTCCCTGGCCTCTCCGGTGCGCAAGATGCCGGAAACCGGCGAAGTGGTGCGCTCTGCCCTGAAACCGATCGGTGAGGTCTACACCACCACCGCCATCGATACCAACAAGGATCAGATCATCACCGCCACCGTCGAGCCGGCGAACGAGGAAGAGATCCAGAACACCATCACCGTCATGGGCGGTCAGGATTGGGAGCTGTGGATGGCTGCCCTGCGCGATGCCGGCGTGCTGGCTGACGGCGCCAAGTCCGTGGCCTACTCCTACATCGGTACCGATCTGACCTGGCCAATCTACTGGCACGGCACCCTGGGCCGCGCCAAGGAAGATCTGGACCGCGCCGCTGCCGCCATCCGTGGCGATCTGGCTGCCAAGGGCGGCACCGCTCACGTGGCCGTGCTCAAATCCGTAGTGACTCAAGCCTCCTCTGCCATTCCGGTGATGCCGCTCTACATCTCCATGGCCTTCAAGATCATGAAGGAGAAGGGCATTCACGAGGGCTGTATGGAGCAGGTGGATCGCATGATGCGCACCCGTCTCTACGCGTCCGACATGGCGCTGGACGAGCAGGCTCGCATCCGCATGGATGACTGGGAACTGCGTGAAGATGTGCAGCAGACCTGCCGCGACTTGTGGCCATCCATCACCAGCGAGAATCTCTCCGAACTGACCGATTACACCGGTTACAAGCAGGAGTTCCTGCGCCTGTTCGGTTTCGGTCTGGACGAGGTCGATTACGATGCGGATGTAAATCCGGACGTGAAATTCGACGTGGTCGAGCTCTGAGTCTGACTCAAGTGAAAACAGGGCCCCGCGGGGCCCTGTTTTTTTGGCAAAAATCCCGCTAATTTGCGGAATTTTATTATCAGCGATCACCTTTTCCCCATATCAAACCCGCTAGTCTTGCGCTGATCGGATCACAGACGGCATTGCCGAGGAACGGAAGCTATGACCACTCCAAACGAGGCGCCCAAGAAGCGCCAACTTCCCACTGTCTATACCCTGCTTTTTATTATCATCGCCCTGATGGCCGCCCTCACCTGGGTGCTGCCAGCGGGCAAATATGACTATGTCACCGCCAAGACCCAGCAGCCGGTGGCGGCAGCGGCCGTGGCCGATTACAGCGGCGACGAGCGGCTGTTGCCTGTACCCGGCAGCTACACCGAGTTACCCGCCCACCCGCAAGGGGTATTCGAGGTGCTCAAGGCCCCCATTCAGGGCTTTCACAAGGCGGCCGACGTAGCGCTGTTCGTGCTCATCATCGGTGGTTTTCTCGCGGTGACCATGCAAAGCGGTGCGCTCGATGCCGGGGTGGGGGCCATTGTGCGCGGCTTTGCCGGCCGTGAGCGGCTGCTAATTCCTGTGTTGATCGCCCTGTTTGCCCTCGGCGGCTCCACTTTCGGCATGGCGGAGGAGACGGTGGCCTTCTGGGCGCTGATCGTGCCGGTGATGATGGCGGCGGGCTTTGATCGCATGGTGGCGGCGGGGATTATCCTGCTTGGCTCCGGGGTCGGGGTGCTTGCCTCCACCGTCAACCCGTTTGCCACCGGCATTGCCTCCGGTTTTGCCGGTATCCCCATCGGCGAAGGGATCGGTTTGCGGGTCATCCAGTGGCTGCTGCTGGTGATCTTCGCCTCCTGGTTCGTGATGCGCTACGCCAAGCAGGTGCAGCAGGACAAGTCCCGCTCCGTGCTGGCCGACATCGTCTATGACGACGAGTTCTCCCAGATGAAGAGCGGCAACCTCGCCTTCACCGGCAAGCAGAAGCTCACCATGCTGGTCTTCTTTGGCACCTTCCTGCTGATGATCTATGCGGTGGTGCCCTGGTCCGATTTGGGGATCGACGTGCTGCCCACCTTTGGCTGGTGGTTTGACGAGCTATCCACCCTGTTCTTCAGCGCCTCCATTCTGATCGCGCTAATCAACCGGATGCCGGAATCCAACTATGTGGCCACCTTCCTGAGCGGCGCTCGGGATCTTATCGGGGTGGCGCTGGTGGTGGCGGTGGCGCGCGGCATCTATGTGGTGATGGAGCAGGGTGTCATCATCGACACCATTTTGCACTGGGCCGAAGGGCTGGTGACCGGACTCTCCTCATCGGTCTTCATCCTGATGGCCTATCTGGTGCACATCATCCTGAGCTTCTTCATCCCCTCCACCTCGGGGCTGGCGACCGTCTCCATGCCGCTGATGGGGCCGCTGGCGGACTTCTCCGGTATCTCCCGGGATCTGGTGATCACCGCCTATCAGTCCGCCTCCGGCTGGATCAACCTGTTCGCCCCCACCGCCGCCCATCTGGTGGCCGGTCTGGCGCTGGCCAAGATCCCCTACGATCGTTTCGTGCGCTGGGTGCTGCCCTTTATCATCGGCGTAGCCCTCATCACCATGGCGGTGCTGGTGGCCGGTGCCCTGCTGCACGGCTGATGGTGCGGATTGAAAACGACAGATAACAAAAAGGCTCCCGCGGGAGCCTTTTTCATGAGCCTTGCTTACTGCTTGTAGCCCTTGAGGAAACGGGCGAGGCGGCCGATGGCATCCTCCAGCTCCTCTTCGCGGGGCAAGAACACCAGCCGGAAGTGATCCGGCGCCGGCCAGTTGAAGCCGGTGCCCTGTACCAGCAGCAGCTTTTCCTGTTGCAGCAGGTCGAACACCATCTTCTGATCGTCGCGGATGTCATACACCTTGGGGTCGAGGCGCGGGAACATGTAGAGCGCCCCCTTGGGTTTGACGCAGGAGACCCCGGGGATCTCGTTCAAGAGCTCCCATGCTTTGTCCCGCTGCTTGCGCAGGCGACCGCCCGGCAGGATCAGCTCGTTGATGCTCTGGTAGCCGCCAAGCGCAGTCTGGATGGCGTGCTGCATCGGCACGTTGGCGCACAGTCGCATGGAGGCCAGCATCTCCAGCCCTTCAATGTAACCGCGGGCACGGCCTTTGGGGCCGGTGATGACCATCCAGCCCTGACGGAAGCCGCAGGCACGGTAGGCCTTGGAGAGGCCGTTGAAGGTCACCACCATCACATCGTCACACAGGGTGCAGACGCTGGTGTGGGAGATATCGTCGTAGAGGATCTTGTCGTAGATCTCGTCGGCGAAGATGATGAGGTTGTGCTGGCGGGCGATCTCGATCACCTCCAGCAGGAACTCGCTGCCGTAGACGGCCCCGGTCGGGTTGTTGGGGTTGATCAGCACCAGGCCGCGGGTGCGCGGGGTAATGCGGGCGCGGATGTCGTCGAGATCCGGATACCAGTCAGCCCCTTCGTCGCAGCGATAGTGCACCGCATGGCCACCGGAGAGAGTGACGGCGGCGGTCCAGAGCGGGTAGTCGGGGGAGGGCACCAGCATCTCGTCGCCATTGTTGAGCAGCGCCTGCATCGCCATCACGATCAGCTCGCTGGCGCCATTGCCGATGTAGATGTCGTCGATATCGACCTTGCGCATCCCTTTTTGCTGGTAGTACTGCATCACCGCCTTGCGGGCAGAAAACAGCCCCTTGGAGTCGCAGTAGCCCTGGCTCAGGGGCATGTTGAGGATCACATCCTTGATGATCTCTTCCGGCGCATCAAAGCCGAACGGGGCCGGGTTGCCGATGTTGAGCTTGAGAATGCGGTGGCCTTCGTCTTCGAGACGGCGAGCCTCTTTATGCACCGGGCCGCGGATGTCATAGCAGACATCGTCGAGCTTGTGCGACTTGTCGATTGTGAACATGGTGAGTGTGATTCCTTCCCCACAGGGACGCGTTGGCGAAAAAGGCGATTTTTAGTATCAAATTTCTTTTCCCCTATTCTTCACAGAATTGAATGCTAGAACAATCCTCTTTTTAGAAGAATTCCCTGATTTTTAGCCCTAAAACAGGGTTGCTAGAACGTTAAATTCAGCACGATCTTTGGTGCTAACCAAGGTTAACTAGTGAAACATGGGGAACGAATTAACAAAGCTGCCTGACTGTGTTGCAATATCCGGATCCTGTGGCACGATTGGCTTGTGTAAAAAATCGTCTTCGTCCCCCTTTTCGATGAGTTGACTGGGACTCATGGTGTCATCTTTATGTGGTTCGCTCATCGGTGTTCACTTCTGCGAGGTTTTCCCATGCAAGCACCCGTTCCAGGCCGCTATCGCCACTTCAAGGGGGGGTACTATCAAGTGCTTGCCCTGGCTTTGCATACCGAAACCCAGGAGCAGCTGGTCATTTATCAATCCGAGCTGGATGGTCAGGTCTATGCCCGTCCCGTCGCCATGTTTATGGAGTGGATTGAGCATCAGGGGCTGGTTGTCAGCCGTTTTGCCCCTGCAGGAGACTGACCACGCCTCCGTTTTTATCGCTCAAGGGATGAGCAACCGAGTTAAACGGTGTCACAAGTTGTCGCATGACGCCCTTGAGCATGAGACGTGCAGCCAGCTGTCTTAATGACAAATCCCTTATCTAATCAACAAATTGTGACGAATATCACATTCAGTGAGCCCTGCCTGCCGGGTTCGCAATCTGGACTCACACTCCCATAATGCTGCGCTTGTTCAAGCATGGGCCCTTCTCGGGTCTTGTTCGGTGTTATCTCAAATGGGAGAAATAATGTGAAACCTGTTGCTGCTGAGTTTATGGGCACTTTCTGGCTGGTATTGGGCGGGTGCGGCAGTGCCGTGCTGGCTGCGGCCTTCCCTCACGTCGGGATTGGTCTGCTGGGGGTCTCGCTGGCTTTCGGTCTGACCGTGCTGACCATGGCGTTTGCCATCGGCCATATCTCCGGTTGCCACCTCAATCCGGCCGTGACCGTCGGTTTGTGGGCGGGTGGTCGTTTTCCGGCATCCGGTGTACTGCCTTATATCGTGGCGCAAGTGTTGGGTGGCATTGCCGCCGCTGCCGTGCTTTACGTAATAGCCAGCGGTCAGGCCGGGTTTGATCTCTCTGCCGGTTTTGCTTCCAACGGCTACGGTGAGCACTCTCCGGGTGGTTACAGTCTGACTGCCGCACTCGTATGCGAAATGGTGATGACCGGTTTCTTCCTGTTCGTCATCATGGGCGCCACCGATAGCCGTGCGCCTGCCGGTTTCGCGCCGATCGCCATCGGTCTGTGCCTGACCCTGATCCACCTCGTCAGCATTCCGGTGACCAATACCTCGGTCAACCCGGCCCGCAGTACCGGTGTTGCGCTGTTTGTCGGTGACTGGGCTATCAGCCAGCTGTGGCTGTTCTGGGTTGCCCCGATTGTCGGTGCCATTCTGGGTGCGCTGGCTTATCGCCTGGTGGCGACTGAGCAGAAGTAATCATTTGCGAAACAAAGTGTGGTATCGACACGCCTGCGGGCGTGTTTTTTGTTTCTGGAGGGGCGAGAAAAGAGCATTAACCGAGGCTAACCTCAGAGCCCTTTAGCCTGCAGCATCTCTTTGTAGCGCAGGTGGAGGAGCTGGACGCGCTCCACATAGGCACGGGTTTCCGCATAGGGCGGGATACCGCCATATTTTTGTACGGCGCCCGCGCCGGCGTTGTAGGCCGCGGTCGCCAGCGCTACGTTGCCGTCATACTGCTTGAGCAGTCCCGCCAGGTATTTCACCCCGCCGAAGATATTCTGCTCCGCCAGCAAGGCATTGCCGACCCCCAACTCCCGCGCCGTGGCGGGCATCAGCTGGGTCAGCCCCATCGCCCCCTTGCGGGAGACCGCCAGCGGATTGAAAGCGGATTCCGCATGGATCAGCGCCCGGATCAGCGCCGGCTCAACCTGATAGGTTTTGGCGGCCGCCTTGATGGTGCTGGCATAGTCATAGAGAAACAGCCCTGTGGTCTGCCAGTTGACGCTGGATTTGGGATCGCAGGCGAAGCAGTCGTTGAACAGCAGCAGCTCGTAATGGCCCTGTTCGGGCGCCATGTCGGAGTAGCGAACCACCCCGTTTTGTTGCACCGATTTATAGACCTGGATCTGCTTCTTGCCGTTGGTGGCGACTGCTGTCGTTTGAGCGGTGTCGGGTTGTGGGACTGGTGTGGCATCTTTGCTCGGACGCAAGGGGGAGGGAGCGGCGGTCAGGAAGATCACCTCCGCGGGAGGGGGAGTCTGGCTCCATCCGCTCAGGGGGATCAACAACATATGGCCTGCCAGCATCCATGCTTTCAACCCTAATACTCCTTCTTGTGATGACCATGTTGAGTAAAGCATCATGACGAGGGCAGAACAAGCGGCCAACAGGGGGCAAATGATCCGATTCGGTGACCGGGATCAAAGTATCTGCCGCAATAAAGGATTGTCATCATAAAGCACGGTTTTGGCAGTCAGGCGGTGGGTCATGGCCTCTTCCACCGGGTAAGCAAGCTGCCCATGACGTCCGCTTTTTTGTTGACGAAAGGCATGCTATCGTGCTGGCGTCATGTGGTCGGATTAGCGCACCGTATCTGGCACTAATAACTGATTATCAAAGGATTTGTCTGTGACAAGCAAGCTGGCGATGGAACTCACTTTCGAAGAGTACTGCGACGCCGACCTCTCCCTTATCAGGGACTATTACGAGACGACGTTTTCCCACTATGTGCCGGATCTGGCTGAGCGGATCTTTGTCGTGCGTGATGCTCACTGGCTGGTGGGGGCGGTTCGGTTGCGGGACGAGGAGGAGTTTTACCATCTGTGCGGCTTTCGCCTGTTGCCCCACTACCAGTCGCTGGGATTGGGGTCACGGCTGCTGCAGCACGCCTGTCACGGTCTGTTGGACAAACCTGTGGTCTGTCAGGCGCTGCCCTTCGAGAAGCCTTTCTATCTCAAGGCCGGGTTTGCCGATATGCCCCTCAATCAATTGAGCGGGTCGCTCTTCTCCCTCTACGAGCGGCAGCAGCAGGGTTATCAGGTGGAGCTGCTGGTACGGGATACCACCCAGCCCCTCCTGAATTGAGCGGTTTAGCGGGGTTTGGTCAGCAGGTGGATCTTGCCCGGTGACAGCTCCAGCCCCAGCAGATTCTCCTTCAGCCAGGCCTGATCCGGATCCTTGTCATTGAGTTTGTAGACCGGTTTGGTCTCGAGCCGCTTCTCCATGCTCTGCAGCAGCATGTTGAGCATCAGCCCGAACTTCTTCTCGGCCGCCTCCGGCTCCAGCTTGTACTCCACCAGCTTCATGTTATCGAGAAACAGCGCGCTCTGGCTCTTGTCATAGCGGGGTCTCGCCTCATAGGTCATCTGCAGGCGGGCGTCATATTCGGTATTGTCTGGCAGGGCGATTTTGAGCTTGCCCTTGCCATAGACCCGGGCGGTATCGGGGCGTTGGCGACCGATTTGGACATCGCTCTGCTCAAGCGTCACATGGGCCTTGATGATGCCCGGCAGCTCCAGCTGTTTGTCGACTTGCACCTGAGATTGCAGGTATTGGTTTATCTGTTGCTCATTGATGTCATATGAGCCTTGGCCTAGCATGGCCAGGCTGAGCAGCATAGATTGCAGGATCATGCGTGCGACCTGATAGAATGGATTTGCCTTACAGCATACCATCCCGGCCGGTTGGGGTCTGCCCACCGCGCTGTTTGTCGATTAGAAGGAGTCCCCGTTGTTTAACGGTCTGGAACACGATCTTCAACTGCTGTTTTCCCGTTTTCTGGGTTGGCTGCTACTGCTTTTTCATACCGTGATTGTCACCGGGGTGTCGTTTCGGGTGGTGATGAAACGCCGTCCCATCGGAGTGTCGCTGGCCTGGCTGGCGCTGATCTATGCCATTCCGTTTGCCGGGGTGGGCTTCTATGTGCTGTTTGGTGAAATAAAGCTGGGGCGCCGCCGTGCCGAGCGCGCCCAGGCCATGTATCGCCCTTATGCCATCTGGATCCGCCAACTGGCACGTCTGTTCCCACAGCACTGCTGCGAAGTGGGCGCCAAGGCACTGCCGCTGCACGATCTCATCCAGGGACGGCTCGCCATGCCGATGCTCTCTGGCAACCGCATGACCTTGCTCAACAAGCCGGACTGGATCTTGCGCGAGATTGCCCAGGATATCCGTCGCTCGACGCTCTCCTGCTATCTGGAATTCTACATCTGGCATCCGGGCGGCGATGCCGACGAGGTGTGCGAGGCGCTGATTGAAGTGGCGCAGCGCGGCGTGGATTGTCGCTTGCTGCTCGATTCGGTGGGCAGCAAGCAGTTCTTCCGCTCCCACTGGCCCAAAAAGCTGCGCAAGGCGGGGGTCAAGCTGGTGGAGGTGCTGCCGGTCGGCGCCTGGCGCATTCTGTTCCAGCGTCAGGATCTGCGGATGCACCGCAAGCTGGTGGTGATCGATGACAGGGTGGGTTACACCGGCTCCATGAACATGGTGGATCCCCGTTTCTTCAAGCAGGATGCTGGAGTCGGCCAGTGGGTCGACATCATGATCCGGGTGCAGGGGCCCATGGTGCCGCTGATGTGGTCGATCTTCGTCTGGGACTGGGAGATGGAGACCGGCGAGCGGCTGCTCGACAGTCTGCAACATGAGCCGGAAGCCTGGCCCCAGACCAACTACCGCGCCCAGCTGATCCCGTCCGGCCCCTTCGTCGGCGGCGACTGCATCCAGCAGAGCCTGCTGCTGGCCATCTATCAGGCGCGCAGTCATCTGGTGCTGACGACCCCTTACTTTGTGCCCGACGATCCGCTGGCGGCCGCACTCAGTTCGGCAGCGGCGCGCGGGGTGCAGGTGCAGCTGGTGTTGCCGGCACGCAACGACTCCATCATGGCCAATTATGCCTGCAACGCTTTTATGGAGGAGCTGCTGGCAGCCGGGGTGGAGATCTACCGCTACGATGCCGGTCTGCTCCATACCAAGAGCGTGCTGGTGGATGATGACTTCGCGCTGGTGGGGACGGTCAATCTGGATCGGCGCAGCCTCTGGCTCAACTTCGAGGTGACCCTGCTGGTGGATAACCCCTCGTTCGTGGCCCAGATGACCCGGCTGGTACAGGGCTATATGGCGGAAGCCACCCCGATGACCCTGGCCCAATGGCAGGCCCGCCCCTGGTACAAGAAGGCGATGGAAAACATCTTCTATCTCTTCAGCCCCTTGCTGTGATGTTGTGGCGAGCCGCAAGAAAGTGGACTCGCCATCTGATTGGACTTGCCTAGCCCCGAGTCCGCCCCGTAGAGTGCAGTGACAACTCCCTGGAGACACATGGATATATGAAAAAGATAGTGGCCCTCGCCGTGGGTGCGGCACTGGTAGGTGGTGGTCTGGCTGCGTGCTGGTACACGGGCAACAGCTTCGACAACATCATGGCGGAGCAGATCGCCAAGGTAGAGCAAGAGACTGGCATCGACATGCAGTGGCTGCCGGGTAGCAGCAACCTTTTCACCCGTGACGGGGTCCTGAAGGTCGTGGTGACGCCGGAGGAGCTGGCTGCCATCGACAGCGAGCTGGAGGGTAGTCAGCCTATCGAACTGCAACTGGTGGTCAAGAGCCAGATCCTGCCGCTCTACATCAAGAGCCACTTCCTGCTCGATACCCATAATGGCACGCTAGCGCCGGTTTTTACCGCACTGGACATGGAGCAGTGGGAACTCGGTCTGGAGTCGGTCACCAGTCTCTGGACCCAGGGTAACAGCAGCCGTTTCTGGGCCAATGAATTCAAGATCAAACAGGGGCTGGACGAGTTCAGCTTCCTGCCCCTGAGCGGCGAGTTCCACGGCAATCTGGAGGGGAATGGTCACCTCACCATGACCTGGCAGGGGATGACGGTCCATGAAGAGCAGAGCAAGATGGACTTGGTGCTGGCCGATCTGAAAGGGAGTGCCGACATTGCCGAGATCAGCGGTGTGCTCCTCTCGCCCCAGAGCGAGATGACCCTCTCGGCCCTCACGGTACAACTTCCTGACAGCGTCAAGGTTGCCCTGCAGGGGATGACTACCGAGACTCAGCTGACCGGTGATGATGCCCAGACCCTCTCCAGCAGCTATCAGATGAAAATTGCCAAGCTGGATCTGGAGAACGAGACCGACACGCTGGCGGTGACCGACAGCAAGTTGGCGCTCAACCTCAACGGTCTGGATCTGGAAGGGTATCAGGGGCTGCAGGCCGCCGGTGGCAAGGGGGTTGAAGATGCTGCCATCCAGCAGGCGCTGGACAAGATGCTCAAACGTGGCGCGACCCTTGAACTGGCCGATCTCAGCGCCAAGCTCAACGGTGAAGCGGTGACCATGAAGGGGGACGTGAAGCTGGCCTCTACCTCGCTGGAGCAGCTGTTCAACAGCGACGCGGGGATGCAGGCCCTCTCCGGCGTGCTGCATGCCAACCTCAGCGACAAGCTGGGCAAGGCGGTGCCGCAACTGGCCCCCATGCTCGATCAGCTGACCCTGATGGGTTATCTGAAGGCCGACAAGCAAGTGCTGACCTCCGAGCTGAAGTTGGAGAAGGGCGCGGTGACGGTAAACGATCTGCCGCTCTGATATTTGGCGCAGAAACAACAACGGCTCCCGCGGGAGCCGTTGTTGTTTCTGGCGTTTGCATACGTGCCGTGTGGGCGGATTACTTGAAGACCACCGTCTTGTTGCCGTAGACGAACACCCGCTCGTTCAGTACCAGCTCCAGCGCGCGGCTCAGCACCGATTTCTCCACATCCCGACCCGCCTTGGCCATGTCGTCAGCACTGAAGGCGTGACCGACGTGGATCACGTCCTGTTCGACGATGGGGCCTTCATCCAGATCGTCGGTCACGAAGTGGGCGGTGGCGCCGATCAGCTTGACGCCACGGTCGAACGCCTGCCGGTAGGGGCGGGCACCGATGAAGGCGGGCAGGAAGGAGTGGTGGATGTTGAGGATCTTGCGCGGGTAGGCCTCGACGAAGCTCGGGGTCAGCACCCGCATGTACTTGGCCAGGATCACATAGTCAGGCTCATAGCTGTCGATGATGGTGCGAACCTGCTCCTCATGTTCGGTCCGGCTCAGATCCTCGTGACTGACGGTGTGGAACGGGATATCGAACTTGCCGGTGAGCTCGGCCAGGGTGTCGTAGTTGCCGATCACCGCGACGATATCCATATCCAGCGCGCCCGCGTAGTTCTTCATCAGAATATCGCCGAGGCAGTGGGTCTCTTTGGTCACCAGGATGACGATGCGCTTCTTGCCTGCCTTGACCAGACGGCGCTGGGCGCCGATGGGCAGGGCATCATCGAGGTCGGCCAGCAGGGTCTCGTCGTTGAAGCGCCCCTCCAGCTCGGTACGCATAAAGAAGCGGCCATTCTCGTGATCCACAAACTCATCGTTCTTGATGATGTTGAGCTGATGCTTGTAGCAGATGTTGGTGATCTTGGCGATGAGCCCTTTGGCATCCGGGCAATCAGTGAGCAGTATTTTCTTTTCCATCTCTGTCATTTTCCGTTTGTGGTGTTGGCGCTGCTGTCTGCGCCGGCAGCGTTGTTCAGGCTCTCTTTTCGGGCCCTGTTTTTTGTTTCGGGAACTATGCCATAAACCGATCCGCGCCATAAAGAAATTCGCCAGTCATGGCCTCGCACGCTGGCGAGCAGGCCGCAGAGCGGGATCCCGTGCGCAATGTTGAAACGCTTTTCAGCCAGAAGGGGATTTTGGCTGGTATCTGCAACCGTTTTTCTTTAGGCTGTCTGCGCTTATTCTCAGGGCGGGGTGCAATTCCCCACCGGCGGTATCCCGATTGACTCGGGGAGCCCGCGAGCGCCCGACTTGGCTGATTGCCAGGTCGGGGTCAGCAGATCCGGTGAGATGCCGGAGCCGACGGTCATAGTCCGGATGAAAGAGGATAAGACAGACCTTGCCGTTTTGGCCCTTGTGGGCTGGCCGCTGCATACCCGTCTCTGTCTGCCTTTCCATGCCCTGATTCTGGTCCTTGTCTTGTTTAGGAGTTTTACCATGAATCAGTCTCTACTCAGTGAATTCGGTGATCCCGTTGCCCGTGTCGAAGCGGCGCTGTCTGCCTTGCGTGCCGGAGGCGGCGTGCTGGTGGCCGACGATGAAGATCGGGAGAACGAGGGCGACCTCATTTTCGCCGCCCAATCCATGACAAATGAACAGATGGCGCTGATGATCCGCGAGTGCTCCGGCATCGTCTGCCTCTGCTTGCCCGACGAGCGGGTTCGCCAGCTGGAACTGCCAATGATGGTGGAGGCCAACTCCAGTCACTACCAGACCGCCTTTACCGTGACCATCGAAGCGGCGCAGGGGGTCACGACCGGTGTCTCGGCGGCTGATCGCATCACCACCATCCGTGCAGCTATCGCAGACGGCGCCAAACCGGGCGATCTGCATCGCCCGGGTCATGTTTTCCCGCTGCGGGCGCGAACCGGTGGGGTGCTTACCCGTCGTGGTCATACCGAAGCGACGGTCGATCTGATGCAGCTGGCTGGCCTCAAACCGTTTGGTGTGTTGTGTGAATTGACCAAAGAAGATGGCTCGATGGCGCGTCTGCCAGACCTTGTTGCGTTCGGTCGCAAGCACCAGATGCCGGTGCTGACCATCGAGGATCTGGTGCAATATCGTCAATTGTTGTCAGAACGTACAGCCTGAGCCTCATACGAAATTGTAATAAGGCAAAAATTTGGTTAACCTTTGTCCGTGCCCCCACCACACGGCACTCATTTTTTAGACGAATCTGGACAAAAACTGTTCATTCAAAAAAAAATGAGGGTTTTAATGCATTTATCTGTGGTGGGGACTATGCAAAGTAGGATTTTTTTGTGCCATAATCACGCCGCTTGCTAAACGTCTGGCGAGTTCAAGGGAGCTTTAAAAATGAAAAAATTGTTGTTGGTAGGTGTTGTTGGTCTGTCCGCTCTGCTGGGCGGTTGTGCAAACACCAGCGAACTGGAAACTTCCGTTCAGAATCTGTCTAACAAAGTTGACCAACTGGCTCAAGATGTTAGCGCAGTTCGTGCTGATCAGTCCAAAATCGCTGCTGATGTTGCCGAAGCCAAGCAAGAAGCTATGCGTGCTAACCAGCGCATCGACAACATGGCTACTTCCTACAAGAAGTAATCCATGCGAAAAAAATGGCGCAGTTTTGCGCCATTTTTTTTTGCCTGAAATTCACCGTATCTCCACTATTCCCACAGCAACTTATTTCCACAATACCTTCTTCGTACTTGACCCATGAGGTCATGCCGGTCTCCCGACACTCCCCCATCATTACCAGCCAGTTCGATTCCGCTCAGTAGAGTAGACTATAGAGTTTGCGACGGTAGCTCTGTGCCGCCGGTGTGCTGCCCATGGTCGCCAGAATATCGAGATAGGTCTTTCTGGCATCGCCGAATGCCAAATCCCGCTTGAGGATCTCCAGCAGCAGTCCCAACGCCTCTTCCTGACGACCAGCCTGGTTGTATTGCACCGCCAGCTCCTGAGTCAGGGCAAAATCATCAGGCTGTTCTGCATGACGGGCTTCCAGCGCGCGCAGCTCCGGGCTGTCTGCCGCTTGCTGGGCCAGCGTCAGCCGTGAGCTTAGGGTATGGAAGTGGCTATCCTGCGCCACCATCGGGATGGTGCCGAGGCGCTCCTGCGCTTCATCCAGCAGGTTGAGGTCGAGCGCAGCTTGAATGAGCCACAGGCTGATGTCGTGACGATCAGGAGCCAGCTGGTGTGCCTTGGTCAGATGGGCATAGGCGATGCTGGGCTGCTCGTCAGCCAGTGCTTGTTGCCCCTTGGCCAGCAACTCTTCCTCTTCTTTGGGGGCGAAGGCGGCGAAATATTGGCGCAGGGTGGCTTCATCCTGCGGTCCTTCGATGATCCCCTGTTCGTCAGGGCGACCCTGATGGAACAGCACCAATGCGGGCAGGGCGCGCAGGCCGAGCTGACTGGCCAGCGGCTGCAACTGGGGATCGTTCATATCCACCTTGGCCAGGGTGACCTGCTCATTGGCGGGCCCAACCAGTGATTCGATCAGCGGTGTCATCCCCTGGCACTCCGGCATCTGCGGAGCATGGAAATAGATGACGACCGGCTTCTTCATGGACGCATCGATAAGTTCAGCGTGAAAATTCTGGGGAGTAATGTCGACGATCATGAGTTGGACTCTTCAGAAAGGGTGTTGAGTAACATGGGGTTAAGCGAGTGGCAATTCAAGCGCTCATCCAGCCGGTAAAAGGTCACGGGGGTTGTCGTCGCCGCGAGACTGAGCCAGCCGCTGGCAAAGGGCCAATCCTGTACCTGATAAGGGGTGTCATCGAGCCGGTTGTCGAGTCGCCACCCTTCCTCCGGGATAAATCGTACCTTCTCCAGCCCCGCCGCTATGCCGCCACCGTGGGCTTTCAGTACCGCCTCCTTGCGCGACCAGAGCCGGTAGAAGGCACTCTCCTGCTCTTGGGCAGGCAGTGCGCAGAGCCACTCATATTCACTCTGTGCATAGAACCGGCGGGCCAGGGGGAGGGGATGATGCCGCCGTTTGCCCAGCTCGATATCCACCCCAAGCGGTCCATGCGGGCAGAGCGCCAACACCAGCCAGCTGCCACTGTGGCTCAGATTGAACTGCCAAGCATCATCATGCAGTCGGGGCTTGCCGTGGGGGCCGTTGCAAAATTGCAGACTGGCGGCGGGTTGTTGCAGCCGCTCGGCCAATAGCTGGCGCAGCAGGGCGCGGCTCACCAGATATTCCTGACGCCGTTCAGGATGGGTCATGGCTTGCCAGATATGCTGCTCATCGGTTGACAGCCATTCAGGCAATTGAGCAAGCAGTTCCTGGCATACCCTGGCCGGTTTTAACAAAAAAAGATCGGTTTCGATCATGATTTTTCACTTTAAAAAGGTGCTGAAGCAGGGATAAAAGCCAGTTATCTATGAGGCCCAAGGCTCTTTTTGCGATTGTATATTGTTTGGGCATGATCACATTAATTATGAAAAATCGTGCATTTCCTTGCAAAAATGTGAGCTTGATAGGGATTTTCACTTGCCTCGATAGAATTCTTGGATATAGTCGGGTGCTGTTGCCTTATAAATTGCCCTTTGGGGCCGTATTTTAACAAAATTTACTATTTAGCGGGGATAAAGGATTGCGCCACCTGATGCTACTGCTGGTCGCGCTCGGAATGGTGGGCTGTGCCTCGGCACCCCAACCCGAGGTCGCGAGCAAGATCGAAGTTTCCATGGTTGAACCTGTCATCGAACCGGAAGCTTCCCAGACACCCGATGTGAATGAAATCCTGACTGTATATAAAGAGTGGCGTGGTGTTCCGTACCGTATGGGTGGCAGCAGCCAGCGCGGTATCGACTGTTCCGCCTTTGCCCGTGAAGTGTTCCGCAATGCCGTCGGTATCGAATTACCCCGCGATACCCGCTCCCAAGTCCATGAAGGGACGCGCGTTTCCAAGCAGGATCTGGTCGAGGGTGATCTGGTCTTCTTCAAAATCAATCGTCGTCTCAACCACGTTGGCATCTATGTCGGCAATGGCGAATTCATCCATGCCTCGACTCGCGCCGGTGTGACACGCTCCAAGCTGGATAGCCAATACTGGCGCAACAAGTTCTGGCAAGCTCGCCGGATCGATATCTGAGTCAGGCTGGACAAACGGCTCGCAGTACGGACTGTTTTTCCAACCTCACTTGAACCGGGCTCGATAGCCCGGTTTTTTATTGCCCTCGTTTAGACTTTCCCGAGTCAAATCACTATAGTGTGGGCCCGTTTTCTTCGGCAGGCTCAGCATGAAACCCCGCATCCCATCAGCCGGTGGCCCCAAGTCGGGCGACCGTAAATCCGGACTTCACTCCCGTAATCGCCATCAGGCGGGTTACGACTTTGAGGCGCTTTGCCTGCGAACTCCCGAGTTGGCCGCTCATGTCTTTATCAATGACTACGGCACCTGCACCATCGATTTTGCCGATCCCGATGCAGTGAAAACTCTCAATCGCGCCCTGCTGGCCCATCACTACGGGATTGCCCACTGGGACTTGCCTGCCGGTTACCTCTGCCCGCCTATCCCGGGACGGGTGGACTACCTGCACTGGGCGGCCGACCTGTTGGCCGAGAGCGCAGGCCAGCTCCCTACCGGCAAGGGGGTGAGAGTGCTGGATATCGGGGTGGGGGCAAACTGCATCTATCCGTTGCTGGGTGCCCGCGAATATGGCTGGCGTTTTGTTGGATCGGATATCGATCCGGTCTCGGTCAAGGCGGCCACCCTGCTAGCCAAGAGCAACGGACTCGGCAACCAGATTGAGTGTCGTTTGCAGGGTAACCCCAACCATGTGTTTCGCGGAATCATAGGGCCGAAGGAGCGTTTCGCTCTGACGCTGTGCAATCCGCCGTTCCATGCGTCGCTGGAAGAGGCGAGCAAGGGGACGGAGCGCAAGCTGCGCAATCTGGGCAAGGAGGTGACAGGCGCTCCTGTGCTTAATTTTGGCGGCCAGAAGGCCGAGCTCTGGTGCGAAGGGGGCGAGGCGGCGTTTCTGGCCAACATGATTGCCCAGAGCAAGGAGTTTGCCACTCAGTGCCTCTGGTTCAGCTCGCTGGTGTCGAAAAAAGAGAACCTGCCGGGGGCGAAAAAGGCGTTGAGCCGGGTGGGGGCGCGTCAGGTACGGGTGATCGACATGGCACAGGGCAACAAGGTGAGCCGGATCCTCGCCTGGTCCTTTCTGGATGAAGAGGGATTGCGTAGCGGCTGGTCGAGCGCGCGCTGACTCCCCACCACAAGGCCCGATGAGGGCCTTTTTTCATGATGAGCCCCGCGAATTTCCCCTGCTGGCGGCATCTTTGGCAATCGATTTCCTCATTGGCAGATCGTGCTGTTTTACATGGTGTAAGTAGTTACTTCCGCCTTGGTACAGGTGTACGCCGAGATTTTTTTGCACTTACAGCTGAAACTTTAATAAAATAGGACTGGTTAGACCTCTTTACAGGCATTGAATCAAATAGGGATCGGTAGATGAAAGTTGTCGATTTTCTGAAGCGCAAGCGCGAAATTCTGGCGCAGCACCCCTTTGAGCTCAAGGATTGGCTCTCTCCGGCGATCCGCGACTACTGGCGTGAGTTTCAGCAAAAGGCACATCTTCACCCTTTGCTGGGTCGTGTGCTTGACTTGCAAGCCGAGTCCCAGAGCGATCAGCAACAGGATGCAGCAACCGTGGCACAAGTAGCCAACGGTCAGCCTGCCGTGGCTCAGGAACCCGCTGTTGAGCTGGGGGCCGAGGCGGCCGAGCTCTATGCCGCCCTGCAGGCTCGCATTGGTGAAGAGACCCATGTCGGCGAGTGGCTGCACGTCAGCCAGCAGATGATCGATCAGTTTGCTGCAGTGACCGGGGATCACCAGTGGATCCACACCGATCCGGAGCGCGCGGCCGCCGAGTCGCCCTTCAAGACCACCATAGCCCACGGCTTCCTGACCCTGGCGCTGCTGCCACAGTTGACTGGCTCGGTCGACGAGGCCACCCCCGAGTTCCCGACCGCCCGCATGGTGGTGAACTTCGGGCTGGATCAGGTACGTTTCCCGTACCCCATCAAGGTGGACAGCAACATCCGCGCCCGCACCAAGCTGGCCCGGGTCACCCCCATCAAGGGTGGGCTGGAGCTGCTCAAAGAGATCAAGGTCGAGATCGAAGGGATCCGCCGCCCGGGTTGCGTCATCGAGTCGGTGACCCGCATCTACTTCTGAGCTCCCTCATCGGCATGAATGGTGAAACGGGCCCGCTGTCGTGTGCAACGAACAGCGGGCCCGTTTTTTTGCCTGTTTGTTGCAAGGGTTGAGGCGTCAGCCATAGTGCGCCGACCCCAGCTTGATATGACTCACAAAACGGTGCGCCGTGCAGTTAGCCAGCTCTCATTTTGGCGAGTTGGCCGCGTGAGGCGATAGCATTTTATGCCACTATTGGCTTCTTACTCCCGATCCTGGAGACAATAGTGCCCATCAATAACAAGATTATTCTGCCACTGCTGCTGAGCCTCACCATCCTGCTGATCCCGACCCAGTGGATCCCGCTGGAGGGGATCACCGTCATCGAGCAGCGGGTCGTGGCCATTTTCGTGCTGGCCGCCCTCTGCTGGATCCTGGAGCCCATCCCTATCTTTGCTACCTCGGTGCTGATCATCGTGCTGGAGCTGCTGCTGCTCTCCGACAAGGGGCTCTGGTTCATGACTGCCGACAAGGCCGAACCGGGGTTTGGTGAGCTGCTCAAGTCCACCGAGGTGATGGCGACCTTTGCCTCGCCGGTCATCATGCTGTTTCTCGGCGGTTTTTTCCTCGCTATTGCGGCGACCAAATACCATCTGGACGTCAATCTGGCGCGGGTGCTGCTGCGCCCGTTCGGTCAGGATCCCCGGATCGTCATGCTGGGGCTGATGTTGATCACCGCCACCTTCTCCATGTTCATGAGCAATACCGCCACCACCGCCATGATGCTGGCCATCCTTACCCCGGTGCTGGCGGCGTTCCCCGACAAGGACCCGGCCAAAATCGGCTTTGTGCTGGCCATTCCACTGGCGGCCAACCTCGGCGGGATCGGCACTCCCATCGGCACTCCGCCCAACGCAGTGGCCCTCAAATACCTGACCGGCGAGCATGCCATCTCGTTCGGTCAGTGGATGGGATTTGCGGTACCCTTTGTGGTATTGCTGTTGCTGCTTGGCTGGTTTCTGCTGGGGCGCTTCTTCCCGAGCACCCTCAAGCGGATGGATCTCAAGATTGAGGGGCGCTTTATGCAGACCCCTCGCGCCTGGGTGGTCTACCTCACCTTTATCACCACCATAGTGCTCTGGCTACTCGGGGATCTGCATGGCATGAGCTCCTACGTGGTCGCCATGATCCCGGTAGCGGTGTTCCTGACCACCGGCATCATCACCAAGGACGATCTGCACAAGATCTCCCTCGACGTGCTCTGGCTGGTATCGGGCGGTATCGCACTGGGGCTGGCGCTGGAGGACTCCGGGTTGGCCGAGCGGCTCATCACCCATATTCCGTTCCACGAATACTCCACGCTGGCGGTGCTGGTCGGCGCCTGTCTGCTGGCAGTGGTGATGGCCAACTTTATGTCCAATACCGCAACCGCCAATCTGCTGCTGCCACTGGTGGCGGCACTGGCGGTCAGCATGCCGGAGCTGGCCGAGTGGGGCGGCAGTCATACCCTGATCCTGGCGGTCACCATTTCGGTCTCGCTCGGGATGTCTCTGCCCATCAGTACCCCGCCCAATGCGCTGGCCCACGCCACCGGTCTGGTGGAGAGTCACCAGATGGTGCGCATCGGCGTCATCATGGGATTGGTCGGCACATTGCTGGCGATGGTGTGGATCTACCAGATTGCCGCTTGGGGGCTGATCTAGCGAGCCTGTTCGCCTAAAGCAAAGAGGAGCCGATTTGGCTCCTCTTTGCGTGTTGGGGATCCGAGGCTAGAAACTGGCGCCAAGGCTGAGCAGGTGTCTTAATTCGCTCTCCCGGGGTTCCGGGCTGCCTGTGTCGACAAGGATGTCAGCATCTTCCCAATCCAGCTCACTCGACCAGGAGAGGCGCAGATGGTCGTTGAAGTAGTAGCGCAATCCTATGCTGCCTTTCAGATCCTGATTACGGGTGAAATAGGGGGAGGCTTGTGCCAGATATTTCAGATAGCGCCCCTGGCTGAACAGCTCCATTTTCTCCTGCCAGAGGGAGAAAGGTTGGCGATAATCCCAGTTAAAACCGGCGAAGGGGTAGTCAATGACCCGTTCACCCAGAAAAATCTTGGGAACCTCGCTATCTTCACGGAAGTAGAGTCGGCTTAATCCCCCTTGGGCCATCAGCTCCAGTCGGCGGCGTTTGTCGTTCCAGAAGCGGTAGCCCGGCCCCGAGCCATAGTCCATATAGAGATAGCGATCTTTATCCAGCATGTCATATTCGGCATCGAGTGAGGTGCGCAAGAACCACTGCTGGTTGAAGAAGTAGTCCAGCGTAGGGTTGAGCTGATAATCATGGCTGTCGGTGACGTTGTCAGCGGTCTCATAGGTATATTCACCGGAGAAGCTGTAACGCCAGTCCAGATTGGCCAGCTCGCTTTTCCACTTGAGGTTGACGTTGTTGGTCTGCTTGTCATTCTGTTTGAGTTTGACATTGAGATCGCCGCTGCCGGTCCATAGCCAGGCGTTGCGTTCATCCTGGTCATCCTCGAACAGCTTGAGCCCACTCTTTGCCGTTGCCTTGGGTTTGTCCTCTTTATCGATGCGCCAGCGTTTGATGGCCTCCCGCTGGACGGTGACTGCGCCGCTGTAGGGCAGGGCGATGCGCACCGACTGTTCGGTCACCTCCTCGATGTTGCCGGTCAGACGATCGCCATTGTTCATCCAGAGAATGTCTTTGGCCCACAAGGAGTGACAGGCCAACAGGAGTAGGAGGGGCAGGAATTTCATGAGGTAAGGTGACTCCGGTGTGACTCGGGCGCTGGTGACTTAGCCACTGACAAGTTGGCTGCTGATGGGGCGGGGCAGGCCATTTTTGCTCTCCAGCGCCGCCGTCACCTCATCCTGCATCACATCAGGTGCGCTGATAAAGCTTTCTACGGCCGGTGATAGCATCAGCGGGGCGCCATTTTCAAGCTCCTCTTCGGTGCGGGAGAGCGGGGAGTGTACCTCCAGCCAGCGACGACCATCCGGTTCGATGGCGACCTTGACCGGTTGATTGATGACCCGCACCGGCGTGCCGATCGGCACAATCTTGAACAGGGCCTCGATATCGTCAGGTCGCAGCCGGATGCAGCCAGCGCTTACCCGCAGGCCAACGCCAAAATCCTTGTTGGTGCCGTGGATCAGGTAGTCGCGCTTGCCATAGCCAAGGCGCATGGCAAACTTGCCAAGGGGATTCTCCGGGCCGGGGGGCACCACGGCGGGCAGGGTGATCCCTTTTTGCTCCAGCCAGGATTTGCGCACCATGGGGCCGGGTACCCAGGTCGGGTTGGGATTCTTCTCGATGACGGTGGTGGTCATCTCGGGTGTCTCGCGGCCGATATCGCCAATCCCGATGGGCAGCACGATGACCTCGTTCTTCCCTTTGGGGAAGTAGTAGAGGCGCAGTTCGGGCAGATTGATGACGATCCCCTCGCGAGGCACATCAGGCAGCAGCATCTGGGTGGGCAGCGTCAAGCGGGTGCCCGGCTTGGGTAAATAGGGGTCTACACCCGGATTTGCCTCAAGCAGCGCCAAAAATCCAATTTGCGTATTTTTGCCAACCAGCTCCAGATGTTCATTCTGCTGGATGATGTAATCCTCCAGCTCACCGATGAGTCGACTCCCGGCTGGTGGCAGCGGGTAGCGTTTGGCCTCTGCCGGCGCCGCGCAGAGCAGGATCGCTGCCAGCAGCATGGAAAGGGCGGGCGTTAAGGGTAGGGGCTTGAGTTTCGGCAATCGCATAAGAAGATCCATCAGTTCAATCGGGGCGGAACATCATCAATACAGCCGCCAGAATGGCGCGATTGTTCCTCAATCAGCCCATGATTACCAGCTTGCTGCGCACAAGCAATGATGTGGGGATACATAGGAAACCGGCCAAAAATCGGCATCACCCATAAATTTGAGCGCCAAGCAGGAAAAAGAGACGCCTGATGGCAATGGGGGAATGTCACGATATGGATAATGGCCGGATGTGCGAGCGGGTTAATGTCGGGTGGATGCAGGGTGGCCTGGCAACGCGAACAGCACGCGCCGCATTGTGAGCCTGCTCCCAGATAGCTGATTCAGCCATTTGATATCTAAGAAATTTTTATTGCATCCTCGGCCCAGCTTGGGTAAAACTCTCTCCCCACGGAGAGATGCCGGAGTGGCCGAACGGGATTGACTCGAAATCAATTGTGGCAGCAATGCCACCCAGGGTTCGAATCCCTGTCTCTCCGCCACATACCAAGCCCAACCTATTGAATAGGTTGGGCTTTTTCATATGGTGTTTTTGAGTATACCACTTAGTATGCCATTCGAAGGTGGCTGACATACTGTCTCGTTGAACTACTTTGGACATCTAGCAGTACTTCTCTTCGTTGTACTTGATGTAAAAGAAGCTTACAGATTATCCCTTACCCCTTCCTGACACTTAGTCTATAAAGCATGCTCTGCAGTTCATTAGTCTCAGGCGATGTGTTGATGAATGGGTGATTCCTGAAGTAGAAGAGTTTCACCTTGTATATATCAGTCAGCCATCACTCCCAGGGAGTCACATTGGCGTACTTGTATTTGGCGTAGGCGGGCTGGCCGTTGTAGGAGCTGGGCGGGAAACTCGGGTTGGCGCTGATCCAGTTATTCACAAACGTCTGCATCCAGCTGGTGACGGGGTGGCTCTCGCGACGTACGCTCACCCATTTGTTCTGGGTGCGGCTGAACACCTGCCAAGTGACACCCGCTGCATCGATATTAAAGGCGTAGCGCTCCATATTCCAGATTGACATGCCGTACTTGCCTAAATCGATGTCTTGAGGATACTGACGCCCCTGGATCCAGACGTTGGTATGGAGCAGGTTGGTGCCCCCCATCAGCTCGATGTCGACTTCATAATGAGAGCTGGTGCCTGCATCTCCGGTATAGGTAAAGAAGGAGCTGATGGTGCCGGGCACCGATCCTGCCTGCATCTGCACCTCATAACGACCCTTGCGGGTGTAGTTGTAGGTTCGCAGCTCAGCGCAGCTCTTGTTTCCTTTGTCGGATTTCGCATGGAGGATGGCCATGCCGGACTCCATCCAGACGTTGGCGGCGCGCCAGGTGCAGTCGAATTCTGACCCTCCATTACGCCAACCATCAGAGACCTGCCAATCCTGATTGCTCCACCACCATGCCGATGCCTGAGTGGAATATAATCCTCCCGCCATCAGCAATACTGACATCAGTCCAAGTTTACGCATATTATCCACATTCCTGTGTGTTTATTAATGAGTGTTTTATTGATGACTACAAGCAGCATAAGAATAGCCATTAACATATATTGAAACTTATACTGGTATCGCGTCATGACAGTTTCATATTTTTGAAATTGCCTGAAAAGGTATGAAATACATGACGGCTGGTTGGTATAACCAGAATAAAAAAAGCCACCGTATATCACGGTGGCAAAAGCACGGACTCCCGATCCGATGAGTTAAAATCAGCTGGCTTGGCGGCGATAGATCTCGACCAGTTCGGTGGCCAGTTCGCGGCACAGAATGGAGGTCATCAGGTGATCCTGAGCATGTACCATGACCAGTGTCATCTTGGTCTTGCCTTCGCCCTCATCGGCTTCAATCAGTTTGGTTTGTACGGCATGGGCAGCCTTCCCTGCGTCGGTGGCTTGGAGCAGCAAGGCATCCGCTTCGCTGAACTGGCCAGCACGAGCCTGACGCAGGGCTTCGAAACAGAGACTGCGAGACTGACCGGCATTGACGATGATGCCCATGACTGCTTCTTCAAGATCCATCATTTATGACTCCTTAAAATCCATTATTACGAGAGACGTTGGCGAACCATTCACCACTTTTCTTGACGGTGCGCTGCTGGCTTTCCAAATCAAGGCTGATGAATCCATAGCGGTTCTTGTAGGCATTCATCCAGGACCAGTTGTCAATAAAGGTCCACAGGTGATAACCACGGCAATTACTTCCTTCAGCAATGGCGGTATGAATCCACTGGAGGTGGCCACGAATGAAGTCGATACGATAGTCGTCTTTTACCTGACCATCTTCACCAATGAATCTGTGTTCCCCTTCGACACCCATGCCATTTTCGGAGATATAGCTTGGAATATTTCCATAGTTGTCGCGCAGGTTGATCAATATGTCATAAATACCGCGCTCATATATTTCCCAGCCACGATAAGGGTTCATTTTGCGGCCTGGCATCTCGTAATTCTCGAAGAACCGGGAATTCAGATAATAAGTGCGACACTCATGGATGAATGGCGAGAGGTGGCCAACTGATGATTGGTGGTACCCTTATGCTCGCCAAAGTAAAAGCAGTATCACCATGAGCTATCAGCAGTTGACCGAGGGGCAACGATACCAGTTATCGGTGCTTCGCGCACAGGGGATGTCCATCCTTGCCACCGCACGCGCCATTGGCGTTCATCGCTCCACCCTCTACCGGGAGCTGCGTCGTAACGCCGGGCCGCAGGGCTACCAGCCAGACAATGCGCATCAGCACGCCACCCACCGACGGGCCAGTGCGGCCAAATCTCGGCTATCTGCCGATGTCATCCAGTTTGTCGAGCTGACACTCGCCTGGTGGTGGAGCCCGGAGCAGATA